>NZ_BAAFPR010000001.1:0-283851 GCF_042847315.1 Lacticaseibacillus jixiensis | reverse complement strand
GCAAGGGTAAGCGAAGGCCAAGCTTGCAGAACGCCGCACCCCGCAACGGGTCGTCTGGAAGCGCGAGTGGTTCGCGCTTTGACCCGCTCGTCCAGAGCGACAGCGCGCTGTTCGCTGTGAAGCCTAGACTTAACCGTCAGGCAAATAAAGGACGTACTACAGATATCCACCCAGCAGGCAACTGTTGGGTACTTAAACCACGCCGCTGCTTTGCACAGCGCGACGAAAATCAACAACCAGAGCCAATGATGGCTCGACCATACACGATCACGACTTGTCGATCGTGTATTTGTGGTGTCTGCCAATATTTGGTAGCGCACCTGACGCAATCGAGGCAAACAAAAAGGCGGTCGAACGTGATGTTCGACCGCCTTTTTCAATGATTAATGATGGTGGCGCTGCTGCTTGCCGGCATTGCGATTGTGCTTGGTGATGCCAGGCTTGCTTGGATCAAGCGGCGCTTCAGTTGCGGCTTGGGCAACTTGAGCGTTATCGTTTTCGAAGGTGTGTTCGTCAACAACGATCACCGGTGGGTTCTCGGCGATTTCTGCATCCAAGCGCTTGCGGATGGATGGGGTGATGACATAAGTGACAATGAGCTGTTGGATCAAGATGATCACACCACCGGCCAAGAAGTACAGGCCTAACCCAGCGTTATACATCAAACAGAAGACAAAAGTCATGATCGGCGAAAGCATTGCGGAAGTCTGCATGGCTTTGCGCTGTTCTGGCGCGACGCCTTGCAGCATCACGAAGCTTTGCAGCAAGTAGAACACCGTTGCGGCAATGGTGATGACAATGCTGGAGTGGCCGAGTTGAATGCCAAAGAAGGTACTCTTGTAGATGTCTGGCGAATAGGCGACGGCTTGATACAAGCCAGAGAAGATCGGCAATTGGATGAGCAGCGTCAAGCAGCCCATTGATGGGATCATGCTGGTGCCGTTTTTCTTGTAGACGTCTTGCATCATTTGGTTGAGACGCAAGGTCTCTTCTTGAGTGATGCCGGGTTTCTTCATTTGCTTCTGGATGATGTCCAGCTGCGGCTTGAGGATCTTGTTTTTCTCTTGCGACTCGGTCATTTTGCGTTGTTGATTAAGCATGGCTGGCAACAAGATCAAGCGTACCACCAAGGTGATCAGCAAGATCGCGATCCCGTATGAGTTTGCCGTATGCAAGTTTGATGCGATCCATTCCATCAGATGCATCAAGTTCTTACCAACTAAGTTATATAAGGTGCCGTAGATGCCTTTGGTCGGGGCTTGCAGCTGCTTGCCGTTTTGTTGCGCACAGGCGCTTAGGAAGATCAGGAGGCTTGAAATGCCGCCTAATGTGGCCAACTTCTTTATTCTATGCATGGTGTCTGTCCCTTCAGTGTGTCGTACTGTGAATAACTATACTTGACTCGCCGCTGGCTTTCAATAGGTCCAACGCCTGAAAATGGGGACTGTCGCCTTTTAGAAGGTGACTTTGAACTCGCGCATGGGGAAATCTTTGGTCAACAGATGTTCTTCATACGTCGCCACGCGGCCGCTTGGCGTCGGGCTGGCTTTGATGGCGGCCGTGAACTTGGCCATGTTCACCGCGGGGCCTTTGGCTTCGATGTACACTGAGCCATCGAGGCGATTTTGGACAAAGCCGCGGATCTTAAGCTGATCGGCGACGCGCTTGGTCATCCAGCGAAAGCCGACGCCTTGGACGCGGCCGGTGACGCGAATGGATTTGGCAATTTCTACCATGAAAAATTCACCTCCAGGTTCATTTTAACACAGGGCAAGAACTGATATAATCTAGAAGGAACCTACAGGAGGATAATATGGAATACATCGCATCACCAAAGAACGAACATATCAAAGCGGCTAAGAAGTTGACGGTCAAGAAATATCAAAAAAGCGGCGACGCCTACTTGCTGGAAGGCTGGCATTTGGTTGAAGAAGCCTTGAAGGCCGGCTTGACTCCACGGCGCATCTACGCCACCGAGAAGTTCTTAGATGAACGTGCTTTGCGCGAACATTATGAATTGATCACTGAAATCTCCCCGGAAGTCGCTAAACACTTGGCCGAAACCCCGACGCCACAAGGAATCTTCGCCATTATGCCGCGCGAGGTAGGCACTTTGCCAGAACACTTCAGCGGTCAATATTTGCTGCTGGACGGTATTCAAGATCCTGGCAACGTCGGGACTTTGGTGCGCACGGCAGATGCTGCCGGGATCCATCAAGTCGTCTTTGGCGACGGCACTGCCGACGCATTCAACCCGAAAGTCTTGCGCGCCATGCAAGGCAGCCAGTTTCATGTGAACATTACCACCACGCCGCTGGCCAATGTCATCAACGAATTAAAAGCCGCCAAAATCCCGGTTTATGGCACTGAACTCAATGCCCAAGCCGAATCTTATCGCGACGTTGCGCCAAGCAAGCAATTTGCTTTGATCGTGGGTAATGAAGGCAACGGGATGGACAAGGAATTGTTGAAGCAAACCGATACCAACTTATACATCCCGATCAAAGGTCGGGCGGAGTCGTTGAATGTCGCCATTGCTGCGGCTGTAGTGATGTTTCACCTGACCGCTTAAGAATCTCTAAACCCCGGTGCAAATGCTTACAGAAGCTGTTATAATATTAGTGTGTTGAACGAATCGAATTTAAGAGAGGCGTTTGAATGAGCACTAAGCTTAACTGGCAACAAGATGCTGAATATGTGGCGTTAGTTCAAGATCTGCTGGCCCAACCGGCTGTGCAGAAATTGGCCAACTACACTCAGCATCACTACTCCAATCGGTTGGATCACTGCATCAGTGTGTCCTACCAAAGTTATTTATTGGGGAAGAAGTGGCATTTGAATACTCGCGCCTTAGCGCGCGCTGGTCTATTGCACGACTTGTTTTATTATGACTGGCGAGTGACCAAGTTCGACCTCGGCACCCATGCGTATATCCACCCGCGCATCGCTTTGCGCAACGCGGAGAAGCTGACGGACTTGACGCCAATGGAAAAAGACATCATCATTAAGCACATGTGGGGGGCAACCTTGGCTGTGCCGAAGTACAAAGAAAGCTTCGTCGTGTCGTTGGTGGATGACTATGCGGCGATGGATGAAGTGATGGTGCCATTGTGGCACAAGTTGCGCCACCCATTGAAGACCCGCCTAAATTGATAAAGCAAGTGCACCAGGGCCGCGACGAAACTGTCGCGGCTTTTTTGATGGGGCTGCATCAGTCTCGCGACTCGGCTGGGTGTGAGGTTTGTACCAGTTTCTCGCTGCCTGCCGCTATGGGAAACGGTTCACTGACAGAAAGTTCGCATCGATGGTTGCATTGTATTGAATTTGCGTTATACTTATACTATATAAATGTAAGTGGGATGATTGAGGTGACCATCATGGAAGCAACAGCAACAGCAACAACCAGTGAATGTACGGAATCCAAACTCTCGTTATGTCCGAAGTTTACGCAGACTTTCAAGATCTTGGGCAAGAAGTGGAATGGCATGATCTTAGAGGTCTTACTGCAGAATGGCCCGTCGCGGTTTAAAGACATCGCCGGCACCATCACCAAGTGCTCTGATCGCGTTTTGGTGGAACGGTTGAAGGAATTGGAGTCAGAAGGCATGATCGAACGCCGCACCCATACCGATTCGGCTTTGATCCAATATGTCTTGACTGACAAAGGTCAAGCCTTGTCGCCAGTATTGGCAGCCGCACATGCTTGGGGCGACGCTTGGATCAGCGACGAAGAGTGCGAAGGCTAAAGCCGAAAGCACTTGACGAAGGCTCAAATTCATGCTAGCCTAAACTCAACTAAACAAACCAAATACGCTGATAGAAACGCAAGCCTGAAGGCCCAGTAAGGGAACAGCATCCACCGACTGCAAGGTGCTGATGGGAACACGGCTCGTATTCATTTCTTGAGTAGACGACTGCAAGGTCGCTCCGGTACTGCCGTTAAGTTGTTGAGTTGTTTTGTCTGTTATGGACAAGAAACAAGGGTGGTACCGCGAATAAGCTTCGTCCCTTCTGGGGATGAGGCTTTTTTTGTGCCATCAGAATCTTAAGGAGGATCTTCGATATGGATCTCAAGTCAAAGCTTGAAGAACTGTTTGAACAAAACCAAGCCAAGATCAAGAACTTACACGATCTTGACGAATTGAACCAAACTCGGGTGAACTTATTAGGCAAGAAAGGCCCGATCACCGAAGTATTGCGCGGCATGAAGGACTTAGACGCCAGCGAGCGGCCTAAGGTAGGCGCTTTTGCCAACGAGATCAAAGATAATCTGCAACAAGCCATTCAAGAACGCAAGCAGGCTTTAGAACAAGCCATCATCAACCAAAAGCTTGAACAAGAAACCATTGACGTGACTTTGCCAGGGGCCCAGATCCCGCAAGGCACGCCGCATATCCTCACGCAGATCATGGATGATATCGAAGAATTCTTCATCGGCCAAGGCTATCAAGTGATCGACGGCCCAGAAGTCGAAGAAGACCACTACAACTTCGAAATGCTCAACATCCCCAAGGACCACCCGGCCCGCGACATGCAAGACACCTTCTATATCGACGATCAACTGTTGATGCGCTCACAAACTTCCCCAGTCCAAGCCCGGACGCTGGAAGTCCATGACTTCTCTAAAGGCCCGCTGAAGATGATTTCCCCAGGCCGCGTTTATCGCCGCGACACCGATGATGCCACGCATTCTCATCAGTTCCATCAAGTCGAAGGCTTGGTCATCGACAAGCACATCACCATGGCTGATCTTAAAGGAACACTGCTGGCTGTGGCCCAGCATGTCTTTGGCCCAGAGCGCACCATCCGCTTGCGCCCAAGTTTCTTCCCGTTCACGGAACCATCTGTTGAAGTCGATGTGTCTTGCTTCCGCTGCGGCGGGGTGGGATGTCCGATTTGCAAGTATTCCGGCTGGATCGAAGTGTTAGGTGCCGGCATGGTGCATCCTAACGTCTTGACTGCCGCTGGCGTCGATGCCAAAGTGTACGGCGGCTTTGCCTTTGGGCTGGGTCCCGACCGCTTTGCGATGCTTAAATACGGCATCGACGATATCCGCAGCTTCTATCAAGGGGACACGCGCTTCTTGTCCCAGTTCCAACAGGAGGGTTAAGCCACAATGGACGTATCATATGAATGGTTGAAAGAATTAGTCGACGTGCCGGTTTCTGCCGACGAACTCGGCGAGAAAGTTTCCCGCACTGGTATCGAAGTGGATTCGGTGAACCACTTAGGTGCCGGGCTGAAGAAGATCGTCGTCGGCAAAGTCGTTGAATTAAAGATGCACCCAGATTCTGATCACTTGCACATTGCCCAAGTTGACACCGGTGATGATGAATTGCGCCAAATCGTGTGCGGGGCCCCGAACATCCAAGCCGGCCAAACGGTGATCGTGGCCTTGCCTGGGGCCAGAATCGGCGACAACGTCAAGATCAAGCGCGGCAAAATGCGCGGCGAAATTTCTGACGGCATGATCTGTGCCTTACAAGAACTCGGCTTCTCTGACAGTGTCGCCCCTAAAGCCTATGCTGATGGGATTTATGTGTTCAACGAAGCCTTAAAGCCTGGCAGTGATGCTTTAGAAGCGTTGGGCTTAAATGATGCTGTGTTGGATTTTGAAATCACCCCTAACCGTGCCGATGCCTTAGGGATGCGCGGGGTGGCTTGGGAAGTCGGCGCCACTTATGGCACCACGCCGCATTTCAAAGATCTGCCGGTTCAAGAAGGCGACAAGCCGGTCACTGATTACTTGAGCGCTTCAGTCACTGACCCTAAAGACGCGCCGTCTTATCAAATGCGCGTGGTGGACAATGTCACCATCAAAGATTCGCCATTATGGCTGCAGCGCCGCTTATGGAACGCCGGTGTGCGCCCGATCAACAACATTGTGGACATTACCAACTTGATCATGTTAGGCTACGGCCAGCCGCTGCATGCATTTGATTATAATAAGTTGGACAACCACCAAATCGTGGTGCGCCGCGCGCAGGATAAAGAATTGCTCACGACCCTTGATGGCAATGAACATGAATTAGATCCAGAAGACATTGTGATCACCGATGGCCACAAGCCAGTGGCCTTAGCCGGGGTGATGGGCGGTTTGAATTCCGAAATCACTGATGACACTACCACAGTCGTCATCGAAGCGGCTTGCTTTGCCCCAGTCAACATTCGCAAAACGGCTTTGAAGTACAACTTGCGCTCGCAAGCCAGTGCCCGCTTTGAAAAAGGCATCAACGTTGCCGACATCAACAAGGCTTTAGACGAAGCCGCACGCTTAATGGCTGAATTAGGCGATGGGGTGGTGGCTAAAGGCCACTTAAGCGCCACCGCCATTGAACCTAAAGACACCGTGGTCGACATCACCTTAGACCGCATCAATCACGTGTTAGGCACCGCATTAAGTGCTGAAACAGTCAGCGATTTGTTCAAGCGCTTAGGCTTTGGCGTGACCTTAAGCGATGAGACTTTCTCTGTGGCAGTACCGCCGCGCCGCTGGGACATCAGCATTGATTCTGATTTGATCGAAGAAGTGGCACGCTTATACGGCTATGACAACTTGCCAGCCACTTTGCCGACCACCACCATGACAGTCGGCCAATTCACGCCGAAACAAGCGCGTTTGCGCCGCACCCGCAAGCTGCTGGAAGGCATGGGGATGAGCCAAGCCATCACGTATTCGCTGGTGGCCGAAGCCGAAGCGCAAGAATTTGCCATTGAAGCCAGCGAGCAAACCCATGTGGCTTTCCCGATGACTAAAGATCACGCCTTCTTGCGTGAGAACTTGGTGGCAGGGTTGATCAACGCCGAACAATACAACGTCGCCCGCAAGCAGAATGACTTGGCTCTTTATGAACAAGGCCGCGCCTTCTTGAGCAAACCAGGCCACACGCGGCCTGAAGAACACGAATATTTAGGCGGGTTGTTTACCGGCAATTTGTCTGCCAAGAATTGGCAACAAGCTGCCAAGCCAGTGGATTTCTACTACGTCAAAGGCGTCGTCGATCAATTGCTGGCTGATTACCGCTTGGATACGCCGGTGCAATATGTGGCGTTGCGCGACAATGCGCAGCTGCATCCTGGCCAAAGCGCTAAGCTGGTCTTAGGCGAAGAAGTGATCGGCTTGATCGGCCGCTTGCATCCCCAATACGAACACAGTGAAGGCTTGCCTGCCACATATGTTTTCGAATTGAATCTGGATGCTTTGCTCAAGGCTGATCGCAGTCAAATGGCAGCTAAGCCTGCGCCGAAGTTCCCTGAAGTGACGCGCGATATTGCCATTTTGGTGGATCAAAACGTCGAACACGCCGCAGTGGCTAAAGTCATTGCCGATAACGGCGGCAAGTTCTTGCGCGACGTCACACTGTTTGATGTCTATGCCGGCAAGAACATCGAAGGCCACAAGAAGTCTTTGGCTTACACCTTGACTTATCGCCGCGATGACCAAACGCTGACCGAAGACGAAGTTAACGCCGCATTTGCTAAGGTCGTTGATGCTTTGACCACGCAATTAGGCGCCACGATCCGCTAAAAGTTACAGTCTCCTTAAAGTCGTCGCTTTTTGCGGCGGCTTTTTGTATACTTAATCCAGTATGTTTGAATGAGGGGAATTCACGTGAGAAAGCTTGATTCAGAACGAAAAGCATTGCGTCACGCCGAACGGCAAGCGGTCAACCATATCGTGTCATGGGTAGTGGGGATCGTGATTGTGGTTTTGGTCGTCACCGGCTTCATGGGGTATCGCTTCATCCATCAATCGCTTGAAGCCGTTGATGCCGGCAACAAAAAAGACGTCTTAGTCACCATTCCAGCCGGCGCGACCACCAAAGATATCGGTCAGCGCCTGGAAGACAAAGGCGTGATCAAAAGCGCCTTGGTATTCAACTATTATGTCAAGTTTCATAATTACACCAACTTCCAAGCTGGCGATTATACGCTGACCAAAGCCGAATCGCTGCAAGACATCCTATCGGTATTGCGCGGCGGCAGCGGCAGCAGCGACAGTACCGGCACGGTGTTGGTCAAAGAAGGGGTCAATGTCGAAAACGTCGCTGCCGCTGTGGCCAAGCTGCAGCCTAAAGACGCCCAATACACCAAGGCCAATTTCTTGAAGCTGATGAAAGACCAGGCGTTTTTTGACAGCTTGTATCAGAAATACCCGAAACTGTTGAAGAGTGCCAAAGCCGCCAAGAACGTGCGCTACCGCTTGGAAGGCTACTTATACCCAGCGACTTACACCGTCACCAAAGGCGAAAGTCTGAAAGCTTTAGTCACGGCGATGGTGGCCAAATCCGACAGTGTGCTGCAGAATTACTACACATCCATTGCCAAGCAAGGCTATAGCGTCCAAGAAGTGTTGACCTTGGCTTCGCTGGTGGAACGCGAAGGCGTTGACGCCACCAACCGCCGCACGATCGCCGGGGTGTTCTTAAACCGGATCGACGCAGGGATGCCGTTGCAATCTGATATCTCCGTCATGTATGCCTTAAACACCCATAAGACACATTTGACCAATAAAGATACCAGCGTGGATTCGCCATACAACTTATATGTGCATGCCGGCTATGGACCTGGGCCGTTTGACAGCCCGTCTGAAGAATCGATTCGCGCAGTGTTGAGCCCATCTGATCGAGCCAAAGGTTATTATTACTTCGTGGCCAATTTGAAGACTGGCGAGATCCTTTATGCCACCAGCTTGTATCAACAACAAGTCAACACCGCCAAGTTTGCCAGCGATAATGGCAATTAAGAGGTGCTGAAATTGGCTAAACCGATCGTGATCGGCATCGCCGGCGGTTCTGCATCTGGCAAAACCGCCGTGGCGCATGCCTTAAGCCGGCGCTTTGCGGATCAGTCGCTGGTGGTGTTACAACAAGACAGCTACTACAAACATAGTGAATTGCCTTATGCTAAGCGGTGTTTGATCAATTATGATCATCCGGCGGCTTTTGACAATGCGCTGTTGATCAAACAGCTCACCAGCTTGCTTGCGCGGCATGCGATAGATCAGCCGGTGTATGATTACAAGCAGCATAACCGTGTGGCCCAAGTGGTGCATGTCTTACCGCGTGATGTGATCATTGTCGAAGGCATCTTGGTGTTGGCTGAGCCGAAATTGCGCGCGCTGATGGATATCAAGTTGTTTGTTGATACCGACGCGGATGTGCGCTTGGTGCGCCGCATCAAGCGCGACATGGCCTTGCGTCAGCGCAGCTTGGATTCGGTGATCGCTCAGTACCTGGCGACGGTGCGCCCGGCATATCAGCAGTTTATCGAACCCACCAAGCGCTATGCCGATGTGATCATTCCAGAAGGCGGCCAGAACACCGTGGCCATTGATTTATTGGCGGCTAAGATCAATGCGATCTTAGCGGCTCGCGGTGAGTAATGCGCAAATCACTTGACAATCAGCTGATTTGTTCTTACCATCGTATCTTGAAGGTTTACAATAATTGAATTGAGGGAAAAATACATGGCAGAAAAAGTATTTCCAATGACGGCAGCAGGTAAAGCCAAGCTCGAAGAAGAGTTGAACACCTTAAAAACCGTTAAGCGCCCAGAAGTGATCGATCGCATCAAGGTCGCTCGTGGTTTCGGTGATTTATCCGAAAACTCCGAATACGAAAGTGCCAAAGACGAACAGTCCCAACTTGAATCCAAGATCGTTCAAATCGAAATGCAGCTGCGTTACGCGCAGATCATTGATTCTAACGCCGTGGCCCAAGATGAGGTGTCCATTGGCAAGAAAGTGACTTTCGTTGAAGTTGGCGATGATGAAGAAGAAACTTATGAAATCGTCGGCGCCGCAGAAGCCGATGCTTTCAACGGCAAGATCTCCAACGAATCCCCGATCGCAGAAGGCTTGATCGGCAAGAAAGTCGGCGAACAAGTGTCGATTGCCACGCCAGGCGGTGACATGACGGTGAAGATCGTCCGCGTCGAATAATCTATCACCACCCTAAGCGCCTCTAGCCCATTGATTTGGGTTAGAGGCGCTTGGTCGTTGGGCACAAATCAGTCCCAAGCCCGGGGGCAAAAGGTACTTGACTGGGTATAATGAAGGTACTAACAATTCGTAAAGGGGCAATCGCATGACAAGACGTTGGCAGTTATTCTGGCTCTTGGAAGCCGGCTTATTCATGATCTTGTGCTTCCAGATCGCCAGCAATCCGCCAGTGCTGGTTGGGGTGATCAGCGGCGTGGTGGCGCTGGTGATCGGCAGTCATGTTAAACATTTCAAGACGTTCTGGCTGACGGCCGGGGCGATTTTGGTGACGGTGGCGTTATTTGTCAACCCGATGGTGTGGATCATCTTGTTCTTGGCGGCTTGTGCAACTTTGCATGTCTTTGCCGGGCGCAACAGCACATTGGGGCCTTGGGCACAGAAGCATTTTCTGGCGGTGACGACCAAAGAGCCCACCGCCAAAGCCGGCAAAACCCACAAGCGGCCGTGGTTTGGCGACACGCACATTGGGGCGACGCAATTTGAATGGGACGACATTAACATGACGGTGATGGCCGGCGACACGATCATCGACTTAGGCAACACGTATTTGCCTAAAGGCGATAACGTGGTGGTGGTGCGCAAAGGCTTCGGCAAAACGCGCGTCTTGGTGCCAGTCGGTGTTGGCGTGGCGATCGAGCATTCGGCGCTGGTGGGGGAGCTGGCAGTCAACGGCCAACCAGTGGCGTTAAAGAATGAAACCTTCAGTTATTACAGTGATGATTATGACGCGGCTTCACGGCGCATCCATATCCTCACCAATGTGCTGGTGGGGGATCTGGAGGTGTTGGCAGTATGATCCGTGGCTTTCATTTAGTGTGGCAGTTTTTTGTTTCATTGGGCTTGGCGCTGCTGCTGGAGTTAGGGTTGGTGTATATGGCCAGCTACCCAGCGTCAAGAAGCTTTACCGACACCTTGTTGTGGCAAGTGTACTCGGTGCCGTTGGTCTTGTATTTGATCGGCGGAGCGGCTGCACTGGCTGCGGTGGTGTCAGCTACCAGCTATGCGATGCTGCGCCGTCAGCACAATCAATTGGCGCGGCGCTTGGCGGCGATTTCTGCCGGCCAATACGACGCGCCGATCTTGGTGCGCCAAGGCCAAGCCGAAGCGGTATTAGGCACTGATGTCGCCGGGATGCTGGAAGCTTTGCGCCAGAAAATGATCCGCCTGCAAAAAGAAATCGAGCGCTATTCCAATACCCCGGTATTAGTGGCTGGCCAAACCAAAGAAGAGATCCTCACCCAAGAGCGGCACCGCTTGGCGCGTGAGCTGCATGATTCGGTGTCCCAACAGCTGTTTGCAGCGATGATGATGCTTAGTGCGGTGCGTTCGGTGATGAGCACCCAAGATGCTGACAACCCTTTGCTTAAGCAAGTCAGCACCATTGAAGGTGTGGTCAACGAAGCACAAGCGGAAATGCGCGCTTTGCTGTTGCATTTGCGGCCGACCACCTTGGAAGGCAAGTCGCTTAAAAACGGCATCATCGCCTTGTTGCAAGAACTACAAACGAAGATCAAAATCAAGATCTCTTGGGAGCTTGACGATGTGGCATTAGGCGCGGCAATCGAAGACAACTTGTTTCGCATCGTGCAGGAATTGTTGTCAAACACGCTTCGCCATGCCAAAGCCGACTCCCTTGAGGTATACTTAAAGCAAGCCAACAACAATGTGGTGCTGCGCGTCGTCGACGATGGCGTCGGCTTTGATCCTGCGACCGAAAACACCACCGGTTCATATGGCTTATCCAATATCAACGAGCGTGCGCAAAGCCTTGGCGGTACCGCCAAAGTGATCAGCTTTCCAAATCAAGGAACCAGCGTGGAAGTGCGCGTGCCACTCACAAAGGAAGTTGCAGATGATTAAAGTACTCCTCGTCGACGACCACGAAATGGTTCGCCTCGGCGTATCAACCTACTTAGGCGTCATGCCAGACATCGAAGTCGTTGGCCAAGCCGTTGACGGCAAACAAGGCTTAGATATGGCGTTGCGCTTGCGGCCAGATGTGATCTTAATGGATCTGGTGATGCCGAACATGGATGGCATCGAAGCCACCCAGAAGATCTTAGCCGCTTGGCCTGAGGCGCGCATCATTATCTTGACCAGCTTTATTGACGACGAGAAGGTGTATCCAGCCATTGAAGCCGGGGCGGCGTCTTACATCTTAAAAACCGCCACCGCCGAAGAAATCGCCAATGCGATCCGCCAAACCGCCAAAGGCGAGTCGGTACTAGAGCCGCAAGTCACCACCAAGATGATGAACCGCCTCACCCAGAAACAACAACCGGCGTTATATGACGACTTGACCAACCGCGAACGCGAAGTGCTGCAGCTGATCGCCCAAGGCAAGTCCAATCAAGAAATCGCCGATGCGTTGTTTATCACCTTAAAAACCGTCAAAACCCATGTGTCCAACATCTTAGCCAAGCTGGAAGTCGAAGACCGCACCCAAGCGGCGATTTACGCCTTCAAGCATGGTTTGGTTAAAGACGACCAATAAACGCCCAGTCTGACTGGGACATCAAGCGGGTTTACCCCATCAAACAAACGGCTCTACGCCGCGATTCTGTACTTAGAATCGCGGCGTAGAGCCGTTTGCGTTGATTGATGGCTTAGGTAGGGGTACTTAGCGTCTGCGGCGATGGCGGCCCACTGGTGTCAGCAGCCACCACAAGCCAATCAAACCAAACGCCACCAGCGAAATCGCCAGCCCCATCCCCAAAAATGGCGGGGTGTAGCGCATGGTGATGGTGTGTTGCCCACGCGACAAAGGAATGGCCATAAACAAGCCTAGCGCTTTGGCAGGGGTGACGGCGCGGCCGTCGACGAGGACTTGCCAGCCGCGGGCTTTAGGGATAGTCGTCATCAACACTTGATGGGCGGCTTGAATGGTGATGTCGCCTTGAATACTGCGATCACCTCGCTTGGTGATGTGCCAAGGGGCTTGTTTGAGCTTGGTCAGCATCGCGGTGGTTTTGGCTTGGTTAAGCCGATACAGCTGCAATTGGCCAAAGTCGGCAGAATCTTTCAACAAAGTGAAGGTGATGGTTTGCAACTCATGCGGCGCACCTGGGGTGACGTTAAGCAATTCCGGATCACGGAAGGTATCATAAATCGGCAGACTGTGGCCATTTTGCGTGGCAGATACCACGCTGTCGGTGAAAGTCGCCGGGATCTGCAAGTAATACGGATCCGTGTCTGAAGCCTTGAAGGTGTAAGTGACAGTCGCCAGCTCGCCTGGCAGCTTCGAAACGGCAGCGCCGGACCACTTGGCGCCTTTTAACACCGGTGCCGACAAGGCGGCTTTATGAAACAAGGTGGTGAAGTTCTCGCCAGTCAGGCCAGACATCAACAGCTCTTGGTTCACCACCGGCATTTGGGCAATGAACTTGGTTTTTAAGATCTGGCTGCTGGCGGCAAATCCCAGCCCCAACGCATACGGATTGGTGTAAATATTGAGGTTTTTGGTGCTGCCGGTTTGGCCATAGCGCAACAAGTCAGGGCGGGCTGACACTTGCGGCAAGAATGCGCCGTTAGGATTGGCGGGCTTGGGATCCAGCCAGTACTTCAGATCTAAGAACGCATCGGTGATTTCCGTGCCGGCAGTGTACGCCACAAAGCCATCGCCGGCAGATTGGCCGATTTCGCCGAAGAACTTCGGCACCCGCGGCGCAAACATCGAATTGAACTGATCAGTGCCTAAGTAGCCGATTTGCATGGCGTCGTTTTTGGTGCGCAAGATCGTTTTGCCAATGCGATAAGTGCCTGAATGGGCGCGGGTGATTTTGGTGACGCCTTGGCGCAGCGCTTGGGTGTAAGTGTGATAATCCGAATGGGTGACATAGCTGAGTTGGTTCAAGGTGACAGCCGCATTGGTGGCGGCTTCTGCACTCATGAACAAGGCAAACATCAACCCGGTATAGCGCCTGGCATCTGAGCGAATCGACAGCAATAACAGCGCCAGCAAATAAAAGCACACGGTGCACAACACTTGCGCATCGCTTAAGTACTTAAAGGCCTTCAAGTTCAGCCACACATAAGCGCACATGCCAAGCACTAAGGTCAACGCCGTCGTCAACTGCCACCAAGTGATCCCTTCGCTGGCTTGCTTGAGCCCGGCAGCACCTAACATCACAAGCCAAAACACCACCACAAACGAGAAACGATACGGGTACCACACCGGAAACTGCATGCCATGCCACAACAAGTCCAGCGGCTCATACATCATCGACACCACCAAGAAAGCCGTCCACAATCCTGCCACCAGCCGCTCGCGCAAGGCGATTTTAGGGGCGATGAAGTACAAGATCACGCCGACCATCACCAAGCTGCCGACGAAGATATTCGGCTGGCCGCTGGGCATTTGATCAAAGTTAAACGACCCGACAAAGAATTTGCCTAAGAGCTTCACCGGTGCATATTCAAAGCGCCAATGGACCTTGGTGACGGTATAAGTGCCTTTAGATTGGGTGATTTGATATAACGTCGGCAGCAGCACCGCCGCCGTGGCAGCTCCTGCCAACAAGGCGCCTAAGACAAAGCGCCTGACTGCAAGCCATGCGGCACGCCAATTGCGCCAATCGCGCGCTAAAGCATAGCAGAAATAGCCGACGATAAACAAGCACAACATAAAGCCCATGTAGTAATTGGTAAAAATCGCCACAAACAGCCACCAAATGAAGCGCCATGGCCGCCTGCCTTGGGTCAATTCGTCGACGCCTGAGCACACCAGCGGCAAGCAAATGACGATATCCAGCCACATTAAATTCAACTGATTGGCCAGCATCCAGCCGCTTAACGCATACACTGTGCCAAAGCCTGCCAGCCACCAGCCGGCCCAGTCGTGGCGGCGCAAATAATACGCCATGGCCAAGCTGGCGCTGCCGTATTTGGCCAGGGTCATCACCACGATCGCCGAATCCAGCATGCTTTTAGGAAACAAGCACACGATGAAATTATACGGACTCAATAAGTAATAGGCATAGACGCTGTACATATCCGCGCCTAAGTCTTTGTTGAAGGCATACAGCAGCTGGCCGGGATGGCCGAACACCGTTTGGCGAAAATAACTATAAAAGTCGATATATTGTTGGCCCAGATCCACTGTCAACAAGCTTGAGTTGCCAAAAGGGTAGACTTTTTGCGCGATAAAATAGGCGCTCATCACCAAGATCGGGGTGCAAAAGGCTAACCAATAAGGATGCGCCGAGAGTTTCTTGAATAACCGCATAGGGCCTCCACAAGTCATGTTCGCCAAATTGCGAGCAAGTAATAAATGGTTAAACTTATCATATCATGCTTTGCCCGCCATGGCGTTATCGCGGTGTTTTTGCTACACTGATAGGGAATCAAGACGATTAAGGAGCCTTATTTTGAAATATATTCGCACCCCGAAGCCGAAGCGGACCAAATCCCATATCCCGTTTCGGTTGAATTTGTTATTCTTCTTCGTTTTCTTATTATTAGCAGCTTTAGTTGGGCAGTTGGCGTACTTGCAGATCTTAAACGGCGCGCGCTTCACTGCCGAAGTCGATCGCACCGATCAAACCACCGTCACCGGCTCGGTGCCGCGCGGGCTGATTTACGATTCGCAAGGCCGCGCCTTGGTGGAGAATAAGGCCAACAATGCCATCACCTTCACCAAAGGCACCGATGCCACGTCGCAGTCGATGGTGGATACCGCCAATCGTTTGGCGCGCTACATCACGGTAGATTATTCGACTTTGCAAAAGCGCGACTATGCCGACTATTATCTAGCCGACACCAAATCCGCCAAGGCGGTCACCAAAGCACTGCCAGCCAGCCAGCGCTCTAATGACGCCACCAAACTGTACAAACACCAAGTGGCTTATGTGCAAAAGCACCTGCCGGATTATTCGCCTCAGCAGAAACAAGCCGCAGCGTTGTACAAGTTGATGAACGGTGCCACTCAGCTGACCACAGTGTATTTAAAGAACACCGGCGTTACCACCGAAGAAAGTGCTAAAGTCGGCGAGAACCTCACCGACATGCCAGGGGTCAACTTAGGCACCGATTGGGAACGCGCCTATCCTAACGGCGATTCCATGACCTCTGTGATCGGTACCGTATCGTCTTCGAAATCTGGCTTGCCTTCTGACGGCTTGAAGTCTTATTTGGCCCAAGGTTATGCCCGCAACGACCGGGTGGGGATCTCGTATCTGGAGAAAGCTTATGAAAGTGTCTTGAAAGGCGCCAAGTCCCGCACCCAAGTGGAACTCAACACCAATAACGAAATCGCCAAGCAAGTACAGACGTTCAAAGGCGAACAAGGCGCCAACTTGAATCTCACCATCGATTCGGCTTATCAAACCAAAGTTGAAGCGATCTTGAAGAAAACCTTTGCCCAAGCCTTATCCAGCGGGGATGCTGCCCATTCTGACGGGGCTTATGCCGTCGCCATGAATCCCAAGACTGGCGCGATTTTGGCGCTGGCTGGCGAATATCACAATGCCAAAACCGGCAAAGTCTCAGACGATGCTTTAGGGGTGTTGAACCGCAGCTTCGTCATGGGGTCGGCGGTGAAGCCGGCGATGGTGTTAGGCGCTTTGCAAGACGGCGTCATCACGACCTCTAACAACACCCAAGTCGACACGCCGATTTATTTAACCGGCACGCCGGTGAAGAAATCTGTATATCCGGTGGGGACGTTTAGTTCAATGAATGCCACGCGGGCTTTGGAAGTGTCGTCTAACATTTACATGATGCGCTTGGCGATGAAAGAAGGCCACGCGCAATACGTGGCCAACCAATCGCTGACCATGGACAACGACATCTTCACTAAGATGCGCCGCTACTTCTCTGAATTTGGCTTAGGCCAAACCACTGGTGTTGACTTGCCAGGTGAAGTCAAAGGCCAAACCGGCTCCACAATGCTTAATGGCCAGTTGGCGGTGGGTTCGGCTTTGGACTTGTCCTTTGGTAACTATGACGCTTATACATTGATGCAAATGGCGCAATATGTGTCAACTGTTGCCAATGACGGTTATCGCATGAAGCCTTATATCGTCAAGTCGATTTCACGCACCTTAAGCGACGGCAGTGCCGGGCCGGTGGTTCAAACCACCCAGCCGCAAGTGCAAGCCAAGATCAACAACACCCAAGCCCAAATCGACTTGGTCAAACAAGGCATGTGGCAAGTGGTCCATGGCACCAACGGCTGGACGACAGCCACCACGTTGAACACCTTAAACCCTGGGGTGGCGGCAAAAACCGGGACGGCGCAAACTTTCACCAGAGCCGATCCGACCAACACCAGTTCAGCGCTGCTGACCACGACGACGTTAAGTTTTGTCGGCTTTGCCCCAGCCAAAAACCCGCAAATCGCCATTGCGGTGGTGGTGCCGAACTTGACTGAAGATTCGTCTAATTACAACTTAACCATCGGTAAGCAAATGATCACCGATTACTACGCCATGAACAACATCAAGAAAGTCAGCGGCTACTCGCAACATCAAGCCACGCTGAAATAGCTTCAAGCGATGAACCAGCCGGCAGTCAGCGGCTGGTTTTTTTTGTTGGCCAAGCGGCGAAAAGCCGCGTGTCACTAGGCATGATAATAAAAAAATGCTACACTTAGTAGGATTGCTGAATCTCAGCAAGCTACTTGTTTGTGCGCAATTTCAAAGCCCAAGTGCACCTGTGGGGTTTTGAATGAACTGTTGCGCAAAGCGTCTTGCACTAGTGTGGCATTAGTATCGGAAGGGAGCCTTGTGATGCAGAATCGATTCAACCGCTATGCCAATACCCCGTTTGTGACGTATGCGTTGTTAGCCGTGTCGGTGGCGATGTTTGTCGTCGAAACCATTGCCGGTGGCAGCACTAACAATTACGTCTTGGTGCAAATGGGGGCGCGGCTTAACGAATTGATCTACGCCGGCCAATGGTGGCGCTTTATCACGCCGGCATTCTTGCACATTGGGTTGATGCATATCGTCGTTAACGGCGTGTCGCTGTATTATCTAGGCGCGATCACCGAGCGCATCTTTGGCCACTGGCGGTTTCTGGTGATTTATTTGGTTTCTGCCATTGCCGGTAATGTGGCAGGCTTCGTGTTTGCCCCAAACAGCTTGAGTGCCGGCGCGTCAACGGCGATTTTTGGCTTGATGGGCGCCTTTTTGATGCTAGGGGATAGTTTCCGCGAGAATCCGGTGGTGCGGCAGTTGGCGCAACAATTTGCCTTGCTGGCTGGGATCAACTTGGTGTTCAACTTGTTTGCCAGCGGCGTGGATATTTCCGGCCACATTGGCGGCTTGATCGGCGGCTTCTTGATTGCCGGCACCGTTGGCGCGCCGCAGTTAGGGCGGATTCATCCGGTGCGCCAAGCGGTGATGGCCATTGTCTTAGTGGCGGCTGTAGTGGCGCTGTTGGCAGTAGGCTTTGGGCAGGGGGTCGCATGATGCAGTTATACCCGACGATGTACACGTATTATGATGTGCTGCAGCTGCTGAAGCGCTTCGGCACTTACATCCATTTAGGCCAGCGCTTATGGGACATTGAACTGGCGGCTAGTGAAGTGGATCGGCTGCATGAGTTGCGCTTGATTCCGGATGACACCTACGCCAATGCCAAGATCGTCTTGCGGCACGCGCATGAACAAGAAGCCAAACACCCATTAATTTGACTATGGAGGATAACGATGACTGACAAGAAGTTATTAGGCGTTGACCTTGGCGGCACCACCGCTAAGTTTGCGATTTTAACCCAAGATGGTGAGATCCAACAACGCTGGAGCATCGATACAAATATTCTGGATGAAGGGAGCCACATCATCCCTGATATCATCGCATCGATTCAAGACCATTTACGCTTGTACAACATGCAAGCCAGCGATTTTGCTGGGATCGGCATGGGGACACCAGGGACGGTGGATACCAAAGCCGGCACGGTCATCGGCGCTTATAATCTCAACTGGAAGACCTTGCAACATCCTAAGCGCGATATTGAAGCGGCCATCGGCATTCCTTTTGCCATTGATAACGACGTCAATGTCGCGGCCATGGGCGAACAATGGAAAGGCGCAGGCGATGCCAGCGACAACGTGACTTTAGTCGCATTAGGTACCGGTATCGGCGCTGGTGTGATTTCTGATGGCCACTTGCTGCACGGCGTGGCTGGTTCGGCTGGGGAAGTGGGCCATGTCACCGTTGATCCAGACGGTTACATGTGCACTTGCGGCAAGAAAGGCTGCTTGGAAACCATCGCTTCTGCTACCGGCGTCGTGCGCGTGGCGCGTGATATGGCCGAAGAATATGCCGGCGACTCCCGCCTTAAGCAGATCCTGGATGACGGTGATGAGATTTCCAGCAAGATCGTCTTTGATTGCGCCAAAGAAGGCGACAAGTTGGCGCTGATGATCGTTGATCGCGTCAGCTACTTCTTAGGCTTGGGTTTGGGCAACGTCGGCAACATGCTCAACCCAGAATATATCTTGATCGGCGGCGGTGTTTCAGCTGCTGGGGACTTCTTGTTGACACGGGTGGATAAGTATTTCAAGCAATTCACTTTCCCCAATGTCCGCGAAACCACGAAATTGCGTTTGGCGACTTTAGGCAACACTGCTGGCGTGATCGGCGCCGCCAGCTTGGCACGCCATTAAGTAACTGCAAAAAATTAGGGGGCAACGCAATTGAGTTGGTTAAATTTCTTATTGGTTGTAATTGGCGCTGGACTGATCGTCTGGGCGGCCAATTGGTTATGGCGGTATTTCCGCAAGTCTCAGCTGAAGTCAGTGGGCGGTGAAATCGAACCGGAACAATTCGAAACCACCATGCGCAAGGCGCAGATCATTGATTTGCGCGAGCGCAAAGATTTCGATGCCGGCCATATCTTAGGCGCCCGCAACATGCCATATTCGGTGCTGAAAGAACGCATGGGCGAGCTGCGCGAAGACTTGCCAGTATACTTATACGATGCCGCTGGTGAACTGGCAGTCGGCGCCGCTGCACGCTTGAAGAAAGCCGGCTTCACCAAAGTCTACTTCCTGAAGAAGGGTTATCAAAACTGGTCGGGCAAGACCAAAAAGAAGAAGTAGCCCACAATTCGGCCTGTGTCCTTGCAATGCAGGGGCACAGGCCGTTTGTCTGGCGCACAAAAAAAGCGCCATCGACCAGTTTGGTCTTGGCGCTTGGCAATTAGCCTAAGTGTGCAGAATGCCGCTTGCGGTTGGCTTTAGCCCGGTTGTCTTTGATTTCTTGGACCTTGGTTTCAACCGGTTCGATGTAAGACTTCTTGAAGGCCAAGACGCTGCCGGCCACAGCAGATACGGTGACGATGCTTCCTAAGAAGAAACCTTTAGCAAATTTGTATTTCATGTGTGTCCCTCCAGATTTGTGATTGTTGTTAAGGCCATTATACCGTATTCAAAGCGCATACACCAATCAAACCCTGACGCCAGCAGAAAGGATGAGTCAATGGACAAGCTTCTCATGATCGGCGGACCCACCGCCGTTGGCAAAACGGCATTATCCATTCAACTGGCCCAAGCTTGTGATGGCGAAGTGATCAATGCCGATGCTTATCAGATTTATCGCGGCATGGATATCGGCACCGCCAAGGCCACCGTTGCCGAACGTGCCGGCGTGGTGCACCATTTACTAGACATTGTTGAACCCGGCCAGCCTTATTCCGTGGCGCGCTTCAAAGCCGCCGCGCAAACGGCGATCAAAGCCGTGACCGCCCGCGGCAAATTGCCGATCGTCGTTGGCGGCACCGGTTTTTATATGAATGCCTTGCGCTTGGATTTGCCATTAGGCGGCCAAGCGCCGCCTAGCGACTTGCGTGAGCAGCTGCAACAAGTTGACTCAGCAGCGCTTTGGCAGCAGCTGGCAGCCCAAGATCCAGCAGCCGCAGCAGCCATTCCGGTGGGCAATCGCCGCCGGGTGATCCGCGCTTTGGAAGTGATCCATGAAACCGGCAAGCGCTTTTCGCAGCAGCCAGTCCCTAAACCCGCCTATGACGCGTTGGTGATCGGCTTGACCACCGAGCGCAGCTTGTTGTATCAGCGCATTAACACGCGCGTCCGTGACATGATCGATGCCGGGTTGGTGGCGGAAGTGCGCCGCGTGGTTGCCCAAGCTGGCCCAGAGGCCCAAGCGCTTAAAGCAATCGGCTATAAGGAATTGCTGCCATACCTTAACGGCGAGCAAAGCTTGCCAGAAGCCGTCGCGTTGATTCAGAAGAATTCGCGGCATTATGCCAAGCGCCAGTTGACGTATTTCAGACATCAAATGCCGACGCAGTGGTATGATTTGGTGCAACACCCTGAACAATTAACGACCATTATCGACCAGGTTGCGGCCTGGCAGCAAAAGGAGTACAAATCGTGAGTTGGAAAGATGAATTTGATCCAAAATTAGTGCAAACCGTCGCCCAAGTTGATACTCAAATCGCTGGTCGCTTAGCCGAAATGGATGAGCAAATCGTGGAGAATCAAGCCAAAGTGCTGCGCGCATTTCAAGCGCATCATGTGGCAGAAAGCGACTTGTATGGCTCAACCGGCTACGGCCACAGTGATGAAGGCCGCGATAAGCTTGAAGCCATTTATGCCGATGTCTTAGGCGGCGAAGATGCCTTGGTGCGGCCTCAGTTTGTTTCCGGCACCCATGCCATTGGCGTGGGGTTGTTGGGGCTGGTGCGGCCAGGCGATGAGATCTTGTACATCACCGGCAAGCCTTATGACACCTTACAAGAAGTCTTGGGTATGGCCGGCAACGGCATCGGCTCGCCTAAAGAATATGGCATCAAAGCCGACTTTGTGCCGCTGTTGCCCAATGGCCAAGCGGATTTACCGGCGATTCAAGCGCGCTTGAAGCCGGAAACGAAAGTCGTGGCCATTCAGCGCTCACGCGGTTATGCCACGCGCGATTCTTTCACCATCGCCAAGATCAAGGCAATGATCGCGGCGGTGCGTGCCGTGCGGCCTGATATGTGGATCTTTGTCGACAATGCTTATGGCGAATTCTCGGAATTGCAAGAACCGCTGCATGTCGGCGCCGATGTGATCGCCGGGTCCTTGTTTAAGAACGCTGGCGGCGGCTATGCCAAAACCGGCGGCTACATCGTCGGCAAAAAGGATTTGATTGAGCGCATCAGCTATCGCTTCACGGTGCCGGGTTTAGGCGGGGCAGAAGGGGCCACTTATGGATCATTGCGCGATATGTTCCAAGGCTTCTTCGTGTCGCCGCAAACCACTGGCAACGCCATTAAAGGTGCGATTTTTGAAGCGGCGCTGCTTGAAGCGTTAGGGCTTAGTGTGTCACCAAAGTGGGATGCCCCGCGCACTGACTTGATTCAAACGGTGAACTTCGGCAATCCAGAAGATATGGTGAAATTCGCCGCCGCCGTGCAAGCCAATTCACCGGTGGATTCGTTTGTCACACCGATCCCAGAGCGCATGGCAGGCTATGAAGATGAAGTGATCATGGCCGGCGGCTCGTTTGTGGCCGGCTCCACCACAGAATTCTCCGGGGATGGCCCGCTGCGTCCGCCTTATACCTTGTATATGCAAGGCGGCTTGACTTATGCGCATGTGAAGATCGCCATTATTGGTGCCGCGCAAAGCACCTTCTTTAACAAATAAGTGCCAAGGGCCCTGTTTGACATTCACCAGAATGTCGGCAGGGCCTTTTTTGGTGGCGGCGGTTTAAGATGAGTTGGTGGTTAGAGAATTATTGCAACAGGATGCGACAATGATGACAGTAATTTGGCGATATCCCGATGCAGTGGGGTTTATTTCTGACACTGGAAGCAATTTCTTCACATTTTTTAAGATAGATGTGAGGTTAAGTGACATCTGTCGTTGACGGGTGGCAAGATGATTGCTAGTATGAACCATGTTATCGGAAGGAGGCCTTGTTCATGCCAGATATCGGTGATTTACGGACGCGTTGCGTGTTGCCTATTGGCACTGTGATTCAGCTGACGGATCTGACTGCCCGCCAGATCCGCTACTATGAGGCGCAAGATCTCGTCCATCCCGAACGTACTGCCGGCAATCATCGCATGTATTCGCTGAATCATGTCGACACGCTGCTTGAAATCAAAAGCCAATTGGCCGATGGTTTCACGCTTGCCGATATCAAACAGCTGATGCATCCGCGCCACCGCGAACCTAACAGTGACGAAGAAGTACGCCAGATGTTGCGTGCGGAATTGATGAATCAAAGCCGCTTGAATCAAGGCAGCAATCTGCGCCAAGGTTTTGGCTTTCGGCCGTAACAACAATTGAAAAGGAGCCCAACAAGTATGGCAAAGAAGACGATCACCGCCGACGAAATTCGGCAAAGCGTTAAGGAAGAGAATGTAAAGTTTCTCCGGTTGATGTTTACAGATGTCAACGGCATTATCAAGAACGTCGAGGTGCCGATCTCACAACTTGAGAAGGTGCTGAATAACAAGATCGCGTTTGATGGTTCTTCCATCGACGGCTTCGTGCGGATCGAAGAAAGTGATATGCGTCTGTATCCTGACTTCAACACTTGGTTGCTGTTCCCATGGGGCAATGAACACGGTAAAGTCGCACGGTTGATTTGCTCTGTGCATAAGTCTGATGGCTCACCTTTTGCCGGCGATCCGCGCAACAACTTGGCTCGGGTCGTGGAGAAGATGAAGAAAGCCGGCTTCTCAGCTTTCAACATCGGCCCAGAACCAGAATTCTTCTTGTTCAAGATGGACGAAAACGGCCAGCCAACGACCAAGCTTAACGATAAGGGCTCCTATTTCGACTTCGCACCGCTGGATCTTGGCGAAAACTGTCGTCGCGACATCGTGTTGGAATTGGAGAAGATGGGCTTTGAAGTGGAAGCTTCTCACCATGAAGTGGCCCCTGGCCAACATGAAATCGACTTCAAGTACGCCGATGCTTTAGACGCGGCTGATCGCATCCAAACCTTCAAGCTGGTGGTTAAGTCCATCGCCCGCAAGTACAACTTGTATGCGACCTTTATGCCAAAGCCGTTGCAAGGCATCAACGGTTCTGGGATGCATATCAACATGTCCTTGTTCTCAGATGACAACACCAACGTCTTCTATGATCCAGATGCCGATGATCAACTCAGCGAAACGGCTAAGCACTTCTTGGCCGGCTTGTTGGAACATGCCCGCGGCTTGACGGCGATCAACAACCCAACGGTTAACTCCTACAAGCGTTTGGTGCCAGGCTTTGAAGCCCCGGTTTACATCGCTTGGTCTGGTACGAACCGTTCACCACTGATTCGCGTACCTCAATCTCGCGGTTTAGGCACGCGGTTGGAACTGCGCTCAGTTGACCCAACTGCCAACCCATACTTAGCCATTGCGGCGATCTTGGAAGCTGGTTTAGACGGGATCGGCAACGGCTTGACGCCAGAAGATGCAATCGATCGCAACATCTATCGCATGCAAGATGACGAACGCAAAGCCAACCACATCCAAGATCTGCCATCTACTTTGCACAATGCGTTGAAGGCTTTAGCTGCTGATCCAGTGGTTAAAGGCGCATTAGGTGAACACTTGTATCAATCATTCAAGGATTCCAAAGATCTTGAATGGGCGGCATATCGTCAATCCGTTTCTGAATGGGAACGCGATCAATATCTTGAATTGTACTAATCAAAGCCTCATTTAAGCGGCTTTGGCAGCGCTGCTTCACGATTGTGTTGAATCGTGAAGCAGCGCTGTTTTTGTACCAAAGCGGAGCAGCCCGCACTTAGCGGTGGATATAAGACGGGATGACGCAAAGGCGGTTTGTGCCTTGGCGGCGTCACGACTTATATCACGCCGCGTTGGGCTGCGCAGCTCGACGAAGACCAAAGCGGAGCAGCCCGCACTTAGCGGTGGATATAAGGCGGGATGACGCAAAGGCGGTTTGTGCCTTAGCGGCGTCACGACTTATATCACGCCGCGTTGGGCAGCGCAGCTCGACGAAGCCCAAAGCGGAGCAAAGCGCACTTAGGGCGGAGTGTAAGGCGACCTGGTGCCCAGGCGTTTTTTGCCTGCGTACCGGGGCGACTTACACGCAAGCCCGTTGCTTTGCACAGCTAGACGACGAAGACCAAAGCGAATCAAAGCACACTTAGCGGTTGATGCGATGACAAGGCGGCATACACAAGATTTTAAATATTTGAGAATCATTCTTGTTAGGTCATGTTACAATGAAGATGTTAAGTTGTAGGAATAAATTTACGGGAGGGACTGATTTGCGACGAATCGCGGTAGTGTTGATCTTGGTTGGCTTGCTTTGTGGCTGTGCCCGTGCCACCACGGCTGATCAGCCGCTGCCACAGCCCACTGGCTTTGCACAGAAACCGGCGGTGTCCACCAGTCACTTGACTAAGTTAACTGATTTCCTCAAATTAAATTTCGTTGAATCTGATGGCATTAAAACCAGCTTAGGCAAATCCGCCAAATCTGCTAAAGCCGGCAGCGGCACTGAATATCTGGCAGAGTCTTCCGGCTTGTGGCTGCTGCATTTGGTCAACACTGGCCAATACGCGCAGTTTCGCCAGTTTTATCGCCGCACCAAAGCCACGTTATATAACGGCAAGACCTTCAGCTATCGCTATGATCCTGCTAACCACAAGCGCTCGGCGGTGAATGCGTCAGTTGATGATCTGCGGCTGATGCGGGCGTTGATCGCATATGATCAAGCCACGCACTCTAAGCACTATCAAGCTGAATTACAAGTTGTGTATAAGGCTTGGGCAAAGGTGTGTTTGCCGCAACTGCAGCTGCGCGATTTGTATGATACGCATTCGCGCACTGCCGCCACACAAGGCAGCTTGGCGTTTTTTGATTTGCAGGTGCTGCGTTACTTAGGCGGCCACAAGGCTTATCAACAAGCTTATCGCGTGGTACAAGGCGGCTATTTAGGCGACGCTTTGCCAGTGTATGCTGCCAGTTATGATTGGAATGGGCAAACTTATTCCAACAAAGACTTAAACACCTCAGAAGCGCTGGAAGTCTTGTTGCAGCTGGCGCGGGTTGGCCATTTGAAGCCGCAAAGCCGCGCTTGGCTGGTATCGGCGGTTTCACGCGGGTATTTGGCCAACGCCTTTACCACTACTGGTATTATCACTGACAGTAATCAATCGGTGGGCAACTGGGCGTTGATCGCGCAGATCTTTGCGGTGCTGCATGATGGCAAACATTATGACCAAACCATGGCACTGATCTGGCGCCAACAGCTTAAAACCGGGCCACTGGCTGGAGGTTTTGGCGATCAGAAAACCGGCATCAGTTATTCTTACAACAACTTGAATGTGCTGTTAGCAGGGGAGGTGAAGCAAGAAGCTCATGCAACAAATCAAGCAAATTAGTATCCGCGCCTGGCAGAAGTTCACTGCGCATGTATCGCCTGCGGCAGTGGCGGTGTTGTTAACGATCTTGATTGTGGCGCCATATCTGTTCTTGAATCCGATCCATGGCTATGCCGACAACGGGGACTTCTGGCGGGCGATTTATCCCAACGGTATTTATCCTTTTGCCGCGCATGATCGCAGTGATTACTTCAATTACGTCACGCCGCATTACCACATCATGCAATATTTCAACGAGAACAAGATGGAAGTGTACAGTTCCCAAACGCTGTTCATCCAAGCGGCGCTGTGGCTGAATCGCTTGTTTTACAGCCGCACGGTGTTTGATATCCGCTTCTTAAGCGGGCTATATTTCGTCTTGTTCTTAGGCGCGATTTATCTCATGACCCAAGCGCTGACCACGCCGAAGCGGCGGGTGAGAAGCTATTTGATCGCGCTGATGGTGGTGTTTGTGTTTGCCGATAGTGCATATACACTGTATTTCAATTCGTTCTTCGCCGAGCCGGTAAGCTATTTGGGACTGTTGTATGCAGTGGCAGCTTGGTTGTTGCTGGCGCGCAAGCCCTATCGCCATCGCTGGCCGCTGTTGGTGACGTATTTTGTCAGCGTGGTGGTGTTTATCAGCAGCAAACAACAGAATGCCCCGATCGCCTTGAGTTTTGTGGTGGTGAGCTTAGGTACGCTGTTTCTGCCGCGCTTTAAGCAGCACTGGCCGGCGCTAGTTGGCGGCATGGCGGCGATTTTGCTCACCGGGGCGGTGACGTTTGCCTTGATTTCGAAGCTGTTTGATGACGTCAACGTGTTTCAAGCTTTCTCCTATGGCGTCTTAGTGGAGAATGATGACCCAACCAAAGCCATTGCCCAAGCCGGCTTAAATGGCCAATATGCTTTGATGCGTAACGAACCTTACAATCCGCCAAGCTATGCGCCGGTGTTGCCAAGTGATGCGTATATCCAGCACCACTTGACCACGCATCTGAGTACCGTGTGGGTGTTTAAATACTTTATCAAACATCCTGCACAACTGGTGAAATTAATGGATGTTGCCGGCAAGAACATGATGGTGGTGCAGTTGCGCGCCGTCGGGGATTTCACCAAAGACGCTGGCGCCAAGCCTTTGCAGCAAAGTCATTATTTTACCGGCTGGTCGCTGCTTGCAGAAACCTTCTACCCGCGCAAATTTGCCTTTAATGTGATGTTGGCTTTGGTGTTGATCATGGTGTTTGGTGTGGGCTTGTATGCTGATTTGCAAACCGGCGCGCTGGAAGGGCCGATGCGCTTCACCTTGATTTTGGGGCTGCTTACGATTTTGATTTTTGTGCCGGCAGTATCGGTGATCGGTTCTGGGATCTCGGATCTGGCCAAGCACTTGTTTGCCGTACCGGTGACGGTGTCGCTATTGATCGTGATCTTGATCGCCGATGGCTTAAGCGGCAGATTGTGGCATGCATGGCGTGAGGCAGACGATGAAGAATAAATTACGTGGTTGGCTAGTCGCTTTGTTCTGTTTATGCGGCTGGTGGTTTGAACAGCCCAATGTGCCAGTGCAAGCAGCGGCGCCAAGCAAGGTGTTGTTGGCCTATGATGCGCTTAATGCAACCGAAAACAAAGGCACCAATCTTGCGGCGGTACAGCGCTTGTTGACCAGCGCCAAAGTGGCGGTCAAGGTCCAAGCCATCAGCAATTATCAGCCAGGCGAGTTGGCAAAAGGCCATTACCAAGGCGTGGTGACGCTGATCAATTGGCCAACAGTGCCAATCGCCAATCGCGCTTTTATCAACGATCGCGCGCACTTTACCGGGACTAAGTTACATATTGGCAGCAATTTGGACCCGGCAGAAGTCAAGGCGTTTCAGGTGGCCAAAACCACGCTGTATCGCCGCCAGATGTTAGTCAAGCTGGATCAGGCCACCCAATTGTTGCCTTATCAAACGGATCTGGATGTGTTGACGCACTTGCCAGCTGGGGCCAAAGCTTATGGCAGCTTGACCATTCAAGGCGAAGATACCACGTATCCTGGCGCAGTGGTGGCCAAGCGGCAAGGCTTTATTCCTTATTACAATGGGGCCGGGATCAGTCAGCTGATCGCTACCAGGGTCGTGGCGGCGTTGTTTGCGCAGTATCCTGGCGATTATCAGCCGCTGTTGTTGATCCAAAATGTCACGCCGTATAGCAACCTCACGCAACTGCAGGCGTTAGCCGATCATTTATATGCGCAAGGGATTCCTTTTGCCATTAGTGCGACCACGGTAGCCAAGAACTTTGACTTGTTGGCGTTTCGCCGCTATGCCAAAGCCTTGCGCCAAGTGGAAGCCGACGACGGCCTGATCTTTATGCGCATGCCGGCAGTCGGCGATCCAGGCGCCAGCGGCGGGGTGTTGTTGCGCAACACCTTGACCAGCATGGTGACAGGCTTGGCACAACAGAAAGTGTTCGCTGTGGGGTGGGCCTTTCCAACTTATTGGAATCGCGACGCGGTATTTCGCCGATACGCGCTGCATCAAGCCACCACGGTAATCCAATTAGCTGATCCGAGTCAAATCACCTATGCCAAACAAGATGACCGCCCAGGGGTGTTTGACCAAGCGTATACGATCGTGGCTGGCGACAGTTTGCAAACGCAGAAATACGGCACGCCTTTAGCCGCTTATCCTTGGACTTTTGCGCTGCCCTCGGCGGTGACGTTTGAAATGCCGAATTCAACCAAACAGCGGCTAGGCTTGCAGCAGCGGATCGCTGATTTTAACTTTGCTTGGCAGCCCACGACTGCCCTCAGCGGCCGCATCGACATCGGCATGGTCACCACGGCGCATCAAGGCGGGCAGTATTATCTCAACGGCCGCGTTACAGACACTGATTATCGCCCGGTTGATCGCAAGCACTTAAGCACTAAGCCTGGCGAGTCGTTGATCAATCGCTTCTTTAGCGTGCAAGGCAAGCTGTTGTGGGGCTTTTTCGCCATCAGCTTGTCGATCATGGGCTTGTTGCTGCTGATCGGGCGGCGGGTGTATTTGAACATGTATAAGCGAAAGTAGGTGAGTCTTTGTCAGTGCTGGATTTCTTCTTATTCATTGCGATTTTCTCGATTTGGGCGATTTTGATCGTCAACATTATCTTGACTGTGGCCGGCTACATCTATTATTTGCGCTGGGTGCGCAAGCCGGCGCCGGTGTTGCCAAAAGACCCGCCGTTTGTGTCGATCATGGTACCAGCGCACAATGAAGGCATTGTGATCGTCAAAACCGTCATGGCGTTGTTGGCCTTTGATTATCCGCCTGATCGCTATGAGATCATTGTGATCAACGACAACTCCAGCGACAATTCGGCGGCTTTGTTAAAGACCTTGCGGCAAGTCAATCCGACGCGCAATTTGCAAGTAATCAATACCGACAAAGTCACCGGCGGCAAAGGCAAGTCCAATGCCTTAAACATCGGCTTAACCCATGCTAAAGGCAGTGTGATTTCGATTTATGATGCCGACAACACCCCAGAGCATGGCGCATTGCGCTATTTGGTGGCGGAATTAATGAGCGATCCTGAGTATGGCGCGGTGATCGGCAAGTTCCGCACCCGCAACAAAGACGCCACGCTTCTCACGCGCTTTATCAATGTCGAAACCTTATCGTTTCAATGGATGGCCCAAGCCGGCCGCCAGCAGCTGTTTCATTTAGGGACGATTCCAGGCACCAATTACGTGATCCGCCGGGAATTGCTGGATCGCGTTGGCGGCTGGGACGTTAAGGCTTTGGCTGAAGACACCGAGATCTCGTTTCGGGTTTATCAAATGGGTTATCGCATCGGCTTTCAGCCGCTGGCGGTGACTTGGGAACAAGAGCCGCAAACCCTTGATGTGTGGTTTCATCAGCGCACGCGCTGGGTCAAAGGCAATATTTACGTCATTATCAAGAATGCCCGCAAACTTTTCACCAAAGCCGGCAAACATATCCGCTTTGATCTGGTGTATTTCTTGGCCATTTATTTCTTGTTGATGACCAGTTTGATCTTGTCCGATACCGTGTTTGTGTTGTCGGTGGCTGGGGTGGTGCATTCAAGTTTGAATGGCTTTTCTAACGGCTTGTGGTTAACGGCGATTTTAAGCTTTTGCATCAGCACGTCTTTGACCATTACCACTGAGAAAAGTGAGATGCGCTTGAGCAATGTGTTCGTGATCGTCGGCATGTATGTTGTTTATAGTCAAATGTGGCTGGCAGTAGCCGCACATGGAATGGTGGGATATATCCGTGAACAAGTCTTTCATCAACAAGCTAAATGGTATAAGACGAAACGTTATCAGTGAAATTGCCTTGCTGGCGGTGCTGGTATGTTGCGCTGCGGCTTTTGGCCCAAAGCAGCATGTGCAAGCAGCCAGCCCGCACTCGTATACGCAGATCTTTCAGAATCCAACCACGACTTTGTCTGGCAAAGCCGTGCAAACCAGTTTGTACTTCAGCAAAATGGATTACTGGCAAGTGAAGAAAGCCACGTTCAGCTTCAACTTTCAGATCTCTCAGCTGGCTTCTCGGCAAACATCTGATCTCACCTTGAGTCTCAATGGGGTGAAATTCCTGTCGTTTCGGCCCAGCAAAGAAACCGGCTTGCAAACCAAAACCGTCACCTTGCCTTTGAAGCTTTTGTCCGGTTCCAACACCTTGCAAATCTCCGGGCAGATCCTCAACCAAACGCCGCTTGCGGCCAATGTCCAACAAACCCCGGCCAACTGGTTGACGCTTGCGGCAGGGGCCAATGTCAATTTTCAATTCGGCATGCAAGAAGCCAATCGCGCGATCAATTCCTGGTATGCGCATTTTACCGGGATGGATACCATTGCCAATCACCGCTCGGCCATTGTCGTGCCAAACGCGCCGACTGCCGATGAGTTAACTGCGGCGATGCGGGCATTAAGCGGCGTGGCGCGGATCATCACCACCACTGACACCAAATTGCCGGTGGTCAAGGCTAACAGCACCATCGCCAAGCAAGTTGATTATCCGTTGGTGGTGGCACCATATGCGCGCTTGCCTAAAGCTTTGGCCCAAGCGGTGGCGGCCAGCGGCTGGCAAACGCATGGCGTGTTAGCCACCGTTATCAAAGGCGCCAAGCATTATTTGGTCGTCACTGGCAAAACTCCTGCCATGGTCAATAAAGCCGCGAAGTTCGTGGCCAATGAAGAACTGATGAAAGAAACCGCCAGCGCCACAGAATCGGTGGTTTCCACCACGCAAACCGCCACTTCCGTCTTGCAATATCAAGGCAAGCGGCAGTTGACGACAACTGAAACCAATCTCAAAGGGCCAGGCCATCAAAGTGCCTCGTACTTCATTGCGCTGCCAACAGATCGCACCAATGCCGATGGGTCCAAGATCACCTTGCATTATCGCTATGCCAAGAACTTGGACTTCAAGCGCGCATTGGTGACCGTTAAGCTCAATGATCAGATCCTCGGCAGCAAGCGCCTGACTGCCGCTAAAGCTGATGGCGATACCTTAACGGTGACGGTGCCTAAGCAATTTGCGGTAGGCAACACTTTTACCATCAGTGTGGATTTTGACTTGGAAATGTATCATCAAAGCGGAAACGACAGCGACGCCACCCCTTGGGCAACCGTCGGTACCGATTCTGCAGCGTATATTCGCTCCAAGCCGCGCCAAGAGTTGTTGTTTAGCAATTTTCCCAGCACCTTCATCAAAGATCAAACCTTCGATCAAGTGGCGGTGATCGCGCCTAAAACCTTGACCACCCAAGACATGGCGACGTTAACCAACGTCTTTAACATGTTAGGCAATTATGTCCAGCAAAACACTGGTTCGATCAAGTTCTACCGCACCACCCCCAGCAAGGCCGTGCTTGCTTCAAGCAGTGTGATCGCCTTAGGCAGCCCCAAACAGAATGCTTTCATTGATCAGCTCAATGATCAACTGTACTTCAAATACGCCAAAAACCGCAGCGGTTTTATCAGCAATGAGAAATTAAGCATCGAGAAACAATACGGCAAAACCATCGGTGTGGCGCAATTGCTGCGCTCGCCTTATAACGCCCACAAAGCGTTATTGGTAGTGACCGGGGCGACACCGCAAGCCACGCTGTTGGCTTCAACGCAAATCAGCACCCAAGCGGCGATCAGCCAATATCACGGTGACGCGGTGGTGGTTGATCAAGACAACAACCACTACAGCTATCGCTTCAAGAAAGTCGCTGCGGTGCACGCCAAGCGCTCCGTTAAGAAAGTGATCACCAAGAATGCCACCTTGTTGATTTATTTGGGATTGGCAGTGTTCATGTTTGCTTTGGTGCTGCTTTCAGGATTCTTGATCTTGCGCAAGCACGCCAAGCATGAAGGAGGCGATCGGCATGCATAAACGCACCAGTAATGCTTCCATGAAAGCCGACTTATACTTAATGAGCTGCGTGTTTCTGGCTGCCGTGATCGCAGTGGGGATGATGTTGACAGGGGCGCATTATACGCTGCTCAACACGGCTTATTTAGGGATCACGGTGTTTTTGTTGTTGATGACGTATTTCTTTGGGTTAACCGTCGGCATCGGCGTCAACATGGTGTTCATCTTTGCCCAGGCGCTGGTGATGATTTATTTGAAGCTCACCGGCGGCCAAGTCGCGTTGGTGATGGCCATGTGGCTGATCGCGCCTAGTGCGCTGAATTTGGCGTTTTATGCGATGACCATGCAGCTGCGCGAGATGCAAGCTGAGAATGCGCGCTTAAGTGAGCAGATGGTCGAGCATGGCGCGTTTGATCAAAGCACCAATTTGCGCACCACGGTGGCGTTTCTGGAAGATGCCGGGGTGTTTATTGAAACCAGCCGGCGCTTTAAGATTCCAGTCAGTGTGGTGATGATCCGTATTCGCTATTTTCACGATCTGCGCACCATGCTTGGCGAACAGCGAATCCAAGAATTGGTCAGCTTGGTGTCGCAAACGGTGCAAGCTGCTACACGCGATAATGACATTACTTATTGGTTAAACGATGAAGATCCTACTTGGGGCGTCTTGGTGTATGCCGATGCAGCCGGGGCAAATATTGCCGCAGATCGCATCAAGCGCCGCTTTGAAGAATCGCTGCAAGCCACTGCCGCTTTGGCCAGTGTGGATCTGACTTTGAAAATCGGGGTGCACACTTGGCAAGCCGACGCGCCAGAAGACGCCAATGCGTTCATGGCCAGCGGCATCAAAGAACTTGAATATGATGTATAAGCGTTGCGGTTTGGGGGCCGAAATATGCAAGAAAGTAAATTAACTATCGTGATTCCCGCCTTAAATGAAGAAGCTTTGCTCAACAGTACCTTGGATCGGCTGTTTAAGATTGAAGCAAAGCTCGTTCAAGCCGATCAAATCGCAGCTGATTCCGATATTCTGGTTGTTGATGACGGTTCTAAAGATCACACCTGGCAAGAAGTCAAAACCTATGCCGCGCATCAGCCGCATTTGGCCGGGTTGCGCTTTAGTCGCAACTTCGGCCATCAGAATGCGTTGATCGCCGGGTTGCAAGAAGCCATCAAAACCGCCGATATCACCATCACCATCGATGCAGATCTGCAAGATGACCCAGACGCCATGGTCGAAATGATCCAAGACTACCATAACGGTGTGGATATCGTGTATGGCGTGCGCGCCAATCGCAAGACTGACAGCTGGTTTAAGCGCAATTCAGCCGAAGCGTATTACAAATTACTGCGGCATTTAGGCGTGGAATTAGTGCCGGATCACGCCGACTTTCGCCTGATGTCCAAGCGCGCAGCCGCCACGTTCTTAGAATATCATGAACGCAATATCTTCATTCGCGGCTTGATCCCAAAGCTTGGCTTTCCTAGTGCCAAAGTCTTCTACAAGCGCACGCCGCGCCAAGCCGGCAAATCCAAGTACCCGTTGCGCAAGATGTTGGCTTTTGCTTGGAATGGCATCACGTCGCTGACGGTAGCGCCGGTGCGTGCGGTATTGCTGCTGGGGGTATTGGTCAGCGGCTTGGCGGTGTTGATGTTTATTTACACATTATGCCAACGTGCCGTGGGCCAAACGGTCAGCGGCTGGGCATCGTTGATTATTTCAATTTGGTTTCTCGGCGGCGTGCAGTTGTTTGCGCTGGGCTTGATCGGCGAATATGTCGGCAAGATGATGGTGGAAGTCAAGCATCGCCCGCGCTTTACCATTGAAGAAAGTTTGCCAGATGGAGGCCAGCAGCATGCGTAAAATCAAAGTCATGACGGTGTTTGGCACTCGGCCGGAAGCCATCAAAATGGCCCCGCTGATCAAAGCCTTACAAGCGCGCCAACAAGAATTTACCGCAACGACGGTGGTCACCGCGCAGCATCGTCAGATGTTAGATCAGGTGATGGCGGTATTTCATTTGCATGCTGATTATGATTTAAACATCATGCAGCCCAAGCAAAGTCTCGAAACCATCACCGCCAATGTTTTAGCCGGTTTAGGGCAAGTGATCGACCAAGAACAACCAGACATTATCTTGACTCATGGTGATACCACCACGACTTTGGCGGCGAGTTTATCGGCATTCTATCATCAAGTGTGCCTTGGCCATGTCGAAGCCGGCTTGCGCACTTGGCAGAAATACAGCCCGTATCCTGAAGAAATGAACCGGCAGTTAACGGATGTGCTGGCGGATCTGTACTTTGCCCCAACCAGCCAAAGCCGTCAGAACCTGCTGCAAGAACATCACCCGGCTTCGGCGATTTTTGTCACCGGCAACACTGCCATTGATGCGTTGAAGCAAACTGTGGCTGATGATTATCATCATGCGGTGTTGGATGATGTGGCTAAAGGCGCGCGGGTGATCTTGGTCACCATGCATCGCCGCGAGAATCAAGGCGCGCCAATGCGGCGAGTGTTTGAAGCCATGCGGCAGGTGGTGGATGCGCATGCGGATGTGGAGATCATTTATCCAGTGCATCTCAATCCCGTGGTGCAACAAGCCGCCAGTGAATGTCTAGGCGATGACCCGCGCATTCACTTGATCGATCCGCTGGATGTGGTCGACTTCCATAATTTGGCGGCTCGCAGTTACTTCATCATGACTGATTCCGGCGGTGTGCAAGAAGAAGCACCAAGCTTAGGCAAGCCGGTGTTGGTGTTGCGCGACACCACTGAGCGCCCAGAAGGCGTCGCCGCCGGCACTTTGCGGCTGGTGGGGACTGATCCTAAAACAGTGCAAGCGGCGATGAACGACTTACTCGATGATCCTGCCGCTTATGCGCAAATGGCCAATGCTGTCAATCCTTATGGGGATGGCCATGCGGCGCAGCGGATCTTAGATGCGATCAGTTATTACTTTCACCAGCGCCAAGCTCCGCCGCAAGCTTTTGGCGCATGATCCAATCGCGATGACTTATGCGGGCATAGGTCATCGCGATTTTTTGGCGGTTACCGCCGTAGTCGAGAAATTGGACAGGACAGGGGAGCTCGCATGGCATGTTTGGCATCAGCATTATTTATCATTCCATACAGCTGCTGGGGATAAATTGGTATATGCTATTCATGACGACTGCAAGTGACAATCGGCAAAAAGACCCAAAAAACGCAATTTATTACAATCAAAATATGTTATAAATATATAAGTGTACTAACTAAATCGCGGCGGCAACGGGAGTGGCCAAAGCAACTGTGTAAGTATTGGGGAGACGTTGATGGACAACGATAATAAACGACTCGCTGCCGACAGCGGCGCGAAATCTTGGTTGGGGCTGGGATTGACGCTGATCGGGTGGCTGGTGGTTAGTGTGGGTGTTGGGGCCTTAATGTGGTTATTAAACCATTTCGCCGGTTATTCCGGTGACGATTATTTGTATCATTTTTTCTTTCAAGGCGAAATGCCTGGCGCTCATTTGCGGGGGATCCATAACCCGTGGGACTTATTTCAATCTTTGCAGAATCACACCCGCTTGTTTAACGGCCGCTTTGTGGCGCATGCCGGGGTGATGACGGCGATGCAATTTCCTAAAAGCGTGTACAATATCGCCAATGCCGTGGTTTTTGTGGTGGTCGGCTGGCTGATCAACGTGCATGTTTTCGGCACAAAGCGCATTCGCGTGAGTTTTCTGGCGCTGACTTTTATTTTGATGTGGTTTGCGTTGCCTGATTATGGCACAACGATCCTATGGCTGTCTGGTGGTTTCAATTACTTGTGGATGGCCATGGTTTATTTGACGTTCCTGTTGCCGTATCGCTTCAACTTCAAGGCCAAACACCCCAAGTTGATGACCATCGGCATGGGGGTGCTGGGTTTCTTGGCTGGGGCCACGAATGAAAATACTGCGCCTTTGACCTTGTTTATTGCCTTGGCGTTGACGATTTTTGATTGGCAAGATTCGCAACTGGCCTACAAATGGGTCGGCGGCCTTTTTGGTGCCTTGGGCTTTTATGTGATGGTGCGCTCCGGCAGCCAGCAAATCGCTGTGCGCGGCAAACAATTTCAACTCGGCAACCTGTTGCATCAAACCATGCAGTATTCAGGCTTGTGGATCGCTTTGGCGTTTGGTTTGATCTTCTATTTATATTGGCAACATCATACTTATGGCCACCAGCTGCTTTGGCGCAAGAATCGGGTTTTGCTGGCGGCGCTTTTGTATGCCATCGGCGCGGTGTTAGGGATTGCGGCCTTGGTGGTTTCGCCGCAGATCCTCAGCCGCGTGTTCTTCGGGCCGAATTTATATTTGATCATCGCGCTGTTGTTGGCACTGCGCGATCACGCTTTGTTGCGCCGCGGCACCTGGCTGGCGAAGCTGCTGCCAGGACTGGTGGCAGTGGCGTTAGGGTTCATGGCGATCCCAAGTTTCGATGCGGCGGTGCAGTCGAATTATCAATCCTATCGCATCTTCAAGACTGGCGATGCCATCTGCCGCCAAGCCGCCAAAAAAGGGCTCACCCATGCGCAAGTGCCTGGCATGCAGCCGGTGTATACCGACCGCAACCCTTATTGGTCATCGACTTATGTCAACAACAATCATCCCAGCAAGGCTTGGTTTAATGTGTGGATGGCGCGCTATTATGGGTTGAAAGTCGTCTCTGTTGACAACACGATCCCGGTGCCGCAAGTGGCTAAACCTACGCACACCTTGGCTTGGCAAGTCTATCTCGGCTTAGTGGCGGTGCATGCCAAACTTGAGGCGGTATTTGCTGCCCAGCCGGTGCATGCGGCAACTGCCATGCGCACGGCGTTGTTGGTGTATGTCGACGAACACGGCAGGCAAGTGGGTACCGAGCCGATTTCAGGCGTGGTGGGGTCAACGTTTGATATTTCGCATGCTTCTCGCGCCGGGTACAAAACCAACCCTGGCAATCCCAAACATTACACCTTCACTGCCGCTGCCAATCAAAGTCTGACCATTCATGTGACCAAACAAGCGGCGCCAGCCAAAGCGCAACTGGCTTACACGCTGGCTTCTGGTCAAGTGGTGGGGACTGAGCCGATCAGCGGCGTGGTGGGGCAAGTAATTGACTTGTCCCACGCCAGCGTTGCTGGTTATCAAACCAAACCTAATGCGCCTAAGACTTATCGTTTCACCAGCGCGGCCAAGCAAGTGGTGACAATGCCAGTGGCGGCGCAATTGCGCGGCTTGACGATCAGCTATTATCACGGCAAAAGCCGGGTGCTGCGCGTTTTTGAACAAGTCAAAACTGGTGACAGAATCAAGCTTAAAGCGCCTTTCGGCTACCGCTTGGCTAAGGGCGAAGCTGCCACGCGGGTGATGCCTGCCCAAGGATTAGCAACATTGCAGGTGGCGGTGGTGCGGCAAAGCGGCTGGTTGAGGTTGAAGTGGTCGCTGCCATTTTGGCTGGTGATCGTTGCGGTGATTTTCTTCATCTGGGATCAAATTGCCGCTTGGCGTGTTTATAAGGGGGTGTAAACATGCTGAGGACTTTAGAATTCTGGCTGTTTTGGACCGCCATTGCTTTGTTGCTCATCACCGTGATCGTGATCGTCATCTATTATTACCATTCAAGGCGCCGCTCGAATAACTATTTAGGCAAGAAAGAGTTTGAATTGCGTTATTTCATTCAGCCGACGGTGGATGCCAAAGGCCAAATCACCGGCTATGAATGCTTATTGCGCCAGCACCAGCCTGATGGCACCTCGCGCTTGCCGCAACAATTGGACACCTTGCCGCTGCAGCGGGTGATCAGCTTGTTGGAGTCGACGTTTCAATCCTTGCCCACTGAGCCGATTCAGCTGTCGATCAACTTGGCATATGATCAAATCATCAGCCCGGAATTTGACTTCTTTGTGCGTTGGGCCATCAGCAAAATCGCACCGATGCAATTAGCCGTGGAGTTAAGCTTGACGCCTAATGCCCATTATCCGCATCACGCCACGTTCTTGCGGCATATTCGCCAAGCCAAGCAATACGGGATGCGCTTTGAAGCGGATAATCTCGGCGCAGATTCGGCCAACATGGAAAGCATCAGCTGGATGGTTGGGGTGATCGATACGTTGAAGTGTTCCATGCGCGCCTTTCGCAAAACCGACCCTAACGAATGGCTGGATCTGAATTTGCAATCTTGGCATCGTTTCGCCGATGAACAACACATGCAGCTGGTGTTGACGGGGATTGAGAATGATGCTGATGAAGCCTTGGCCCAGCAGCTGAACATCGGTTTGCGGCAAGGGTATCATTTTGGCCGGCCGAGTGATCCCACCAAACACAAGGAGGTGGCCGCAGATGGCACAACAGAAAAGAAATAAGCAGCAGCTGTATACCGACGCGTATTTTGAACGCGGGCATTGGTGGCTGAAGATCCGCCAAACCTTGGTGGCATTGGTGGCTTGGGTATGCGTCTTCGTGCCGATAGTGATCACCGCCTTAAGTTATTACAACATTCACAAAGGCCGCATCCATCCGTTGTGGCACTACGCTGAAGGACTGTTTGAGATCCGCTTTATTGCGGTGTTGCTGATGTTTCTGGCGGCGGTGGCGCTGATTTATTCGGTGGGGATGACCTTGATCCAGGTGCGCAAGCGCGATCGCTTGGTTGAACAGTGGCCGACTTACGACCCAATCGACCAGAAAGTCCGAGAAACCGAGCTGGAGCAGTTCATGGACGAACGTTTTGGGCCCAGTGAATTTCGCGAGAATTGCCGCACCTACCATGTTAAGCCGGAACAAAATCTCGACACCGATGAATTTCAACGCTTGTTTGAAGCCCAGCGCAAGCGCCAAAAGGAGGCACACCAATGATCGATCACTTATTTGAAGCGACGACTTTACAAACTGTGATCAATGCCTTCGTGCTGGTGTTGTGTTTGTATCCGATGATCGGTGCGTTCTTTTGGTTCTTCGGCTCGTTGAGTTATCGTTGGCTGCGGCCGAACACTGAAGACAACGACTGGCAAGAATTGCCGCCAAACAAGCAGCCGCTGGTTACCATCATGATCCCAGCCCATAATGAAGAAGTGATGATCGAATCCACCATTCGCTATTTGTTTGACGAGCTGAATTATCACAATTACGAAGTCTTGGTGATGAATGACGGCTCCACTGACGATACCGCTGAGATCTTGACCCGTCTGCAAGGCGAATATCCGCGCTTGCGGGTGATCACTATTGAGAAGAACAAAGGCAAAGCCCATGCCTTTAATATCGGGATGTATTTTGCCAAAGGCGAATATATCTTAAGTAATGATGCAGATACTGTGCCGGAACCAGATGCGTTGATGAAGTACATGAATTACTTCATCCACGACCGCGACATGAACACCAGTGCCGTCACGGCCAACATGGACGTGCAAAACCGCAACAAGCTGATTTGCAAATCCCAAACCGTGGAATTCTCCAGCATCGTTGGCGTGATCAAGCGCAGCCAAGCCGCAGTCAACGACTCGATGTATGCTTACTCCGGTGCCAACACCATGTATCGCAAGCGTTTCTTGGTTTCTGTCGGCGGCTTTCGGCAAAATCGCGCCACCGAAGATATTTCCATTGCCTGGGATCACCAAATGATCGGCGCGGTGCCGCGCTTTGCCCCGAACATCGTGTTTCACATGAATGTCCCAGAAACTGTTGGCGATCTTTATAAGCAACGCAAACGCTGGGCGCAAGGCGGGACAGAAGTGTGGTTGACCAATATTCCCAAGTTCTTGAAACATCCGATCCGCCATCGCTATCAGTTGTCCATGTTTATTGATTCGACCTTGTCGATCATTTGGTCGTTCTTCTTCATCTTGACGTCGGCGTTGTTTATCGCCACTTGTGTGTATTTTCTGATGACCGCCAATTATGAACGCTTGTGGCATGCCATTGCCATGTCGTTTATCTTTGTGACCTTTGAAATGTTAGCCGGGGCGCTGCAGCTGCTGGCGGCATTGATCTTGGATCATCACGGGGCCAAGTTGAAGTATTTGTTGTTTGCGCCGCTGTATATGCTGTTTTATTGGATGGTTAATCCAATCACCATTTTCATGACGTTCATTCCAGCATTAAAGACGATTTTAGGTTATGGCTCAGGCACCTGGGTCAGCCCCGCTCGGCGCGCTTTGTTGGATAAATCTAAGTCGGCAAAGCCCACGGATACACCTAAATGACCATGCAAAAATACCGTCCACGAGTTGTGGGCGGTATTTTTGAATGGTCAGCGCAGCGGCAAGATCAATTGCGATGCGCTCAGATCCAAATGGTAATTGACCACATCAACTGGCCGAATCGTTTGGGCCATGTCGGCGCCATGAATGATCAAGGCCAATTGGCGGCCGCTTGGCAAACGGTAATGCGTCGGCTGCAAGTCCAATTCAACGTCAAAAGGCTGCCCTGGCGTGATCGGCTCGGTGGTGTAGGCGTTGTGGGGATTTTGCAAGTTCAAATGGCCATAGCTGATCAACTTGGCAGCAGTGGTTGAACCCGGTTGGAATTCAAGGGTGTCAACGTGTTTATAGTCATAGCTGAGCTGGTAGTCACCGCGGCTGACGATTGCAGCGGTTTCGCCAAAGCGCTTGGCTTCGCCTAAATCGATCAAGCGCACGCTTAAGATGCCGGTTGGCGCATCGATCCACAAGCGCAGATGCACATGCGCCACACCTTCAATGGTCAGCGGCGCTGGAGTTGGTGCCACCAGCCACAAGCGGCTTTGCGCATATGCGCTGGTGGGTTGAATGATCGCCTGTTCAAAACTTGCACTGGTGTCGTGTTCAGCGTTGAAAATCGCCGTGGCATTATCGGCAAAACTGGCGCGCTGGCCGGCAAAATCACGCAGCGGATAAGTGGTTGGCGTACTTGCGGTGCCAAAATCCGCTTGGGTGTGCCAAGTTTCTGGCGTGACATTGTCTTGAATAGTCACATCCGGCAGCACCGTGTCGGCATCATTGGCGACATTCAGCAATTTGTTGGTGAGCCACAAGTTCATCTGATCGGTAAAATCAAGCGAGCGGATATTGTTTAAATACACGTGTTGCCCTTGATGCAGGAACATTTTGTGCTGGATCGGTAAATCACGCAGACCGTTCCAGAAGCGAATGGCGTTGGCTGGTTTAACATTGGTGTCATTCAAGCCATGCACCAACACCACATCGCACTTGATATTGGCCATGTGGTTGCGATAGTTGCGCTCGTCCCACCAAGCATTGTAATCGCCGGTAGTGCGATCTTGGGCCTTGGCGATTGCTGCCAATGACGCTTCCCATTGCGGCTGCAGCTTCAACATATCGCCGGCTTGCTTGAGGCGCGAGAAGGTGTCCACCGCCAACACATCGGCGTCTTCGCCTTGAAAGCCGCCAGGAGCCACGACTAAGCCATTCTCGCGATAGTAATCATACCAACTGGAAATTGCCGCTTCTGCGATCACCGTTTTCAAGCCCTCAACGCCGCTTGTGGCGGCGGCCAAAGCTAAGGTCCCAAGATACGACTTGCCAGTCATGGCCACTTGATGGTTGCACCACCAAGCTGAGATGGTGGCAGAACGTGTGCGATCAGTGAAGGCGCGGCGCGTGCCGGCAAGCCACTGGATCACCGCTGTGGCGGATAAAGTTTCGCTGCGCCCGCCAACTGAGCGCAACCCGTCTGAGCCGCGGGTGCCGACGCCAGCAGAATACACGGTGACAAAACCGCGCGGCAGAAAATAATCATTCAGCGAATAAATGCCGTGTTCATCACCATAAACGCTTGCTTGAGTGGTTTGTGTCCCAACTGCTGGTTGCGGCAAGTCAGGCAAAGCGGCAGGATGATAGGTGACTTCGGCTTTGGTGTGCGAGGTGGTTTTGACGGCTAAGTGTGCGGCTGGTACATGGGTGGCAGCAGCGACTTGTTCGTCGTTGGTGCCGTGAAAATATGGGTTAGCGGTAAATAACGCCGGCATCACCACGCCTTGTTGGGTCGCTTGCGGGCGGAAAATGGTGGTTTCCAGCAAATCACGCTGCCCGTCGTGATCGGAATCAAGGTCGGATTCTACCCACACCACTTCGCGGATCAGCTGGCGCGGATCAAATACCGGCTGGCTTTTGCCATTAAAGAATAAGTAGGCAGGCTTGCTGCGGCCGATTTGATAGTCTTTCATAAAGCCGCGGTTGAACAGATCATCCAAATACACGGAAAGCTTCGGGGTGCGGGTATTTAATAGGAGATACAACGCTTCAAGAAATGCTTGTGTTGAAGTGAGATCGGCTGCAACAACTGGCAGCAAGGCGTCTTGCATCGTTTGCACGCTGTGGGCTAAGTCCTTGAACTCTGGGGCAAACCCGAGCAGTTGCAAGGCCACAGCATAGAATGCTTGGCGGCTCATGTGCGTTGGCGTTGTTGCCAGCCAGTCGGCGAGATCTTGCTTGGCGTCAATGGCGATGGTATGTTCAACTTGCGCCGCTGCGGCTTGCGTTAAGGCTTCTGGAAACAGCAGCCGGAAATTGGCAGCGGCGACGACAGCGAAGTCGCCTTGGGTGGTGAAGCCTAAACGCTTGAGCTCGGCGAGTTGAGTAGGGACGTCTGGGGCGAGCCGCCCGAATTGATTGAGTAACATAAGCAGTCCTCGATTCACGATAAGATATCTTCAGTGTAGCCTCAAGCCTGCGTCGTCGCAAGGAAACTCATTGACAATGCGCCTTGCGGATTCGTATAATAACTAAGTTGATCATGCGGCAGTAGCTCAGTTGGATAGAGCAATGGTCTTCTAAACCATCGGTCGCGAGTTCGAATCTCGCCTGCCGCATTCAGATCTCGTCATTGACGCCTAGTAATAGGCGTTTTTATTTACGCAATCTCAGCCTTGAGGCGGATGGCTGAAGCCATGAGGCATGTTAACATAAATATTGACCTGATTTGACAAAATATTAACGATAACGCTTGACGTTCTTACTTAAGTATAGTATTATAAATACATCGCTACTAGAAGACCATTCACGTGTTATCGAATGGAGGTAATTTTATGACATATCGAATTCAACTCGATACTGTAACGCAGCAATTTATTGCTATCGACACCAAGAACCAGCATCACACTGGCACTGGGCGCACGATCGAGCAAGCTGTCGCTCAGCTGACAAAGTAATCTTTGTCTTGCCGCCGCATGATTCTATGCGGCGGTTTTTTATTGCACCAAGGGCATTTGCGCAGTATGCTTAAGGTCCTTGGCAGGGGCATTGGCGCGATCGATTCTGATCGCGCCGCTTTTTTTGCAGATTTTTTGGTGAAGGGGTCAAGAAGCGGGACGTTGCGGCTTCGTCGAGTTGCGCAGCCCAACGCGATTGTAGGTAAGTCGTGACGCCGCTTGGGCCAAGAACGCCCAAACGTCATCCCGTCTTACCCGCATCGCAAAGTTCGGACTGCTTCGCTCTGGATCTTCGTCGAGTTGCGCAGCCCAACGCGATTGTGGGTAAGTCGTGACGCCGCTTGGGCCAAGAACGCCCAAACGTCATCCCGCTTTACCCGCATCGCTAAGTTCGGGCTGCTTCGCTCTGGATAAAAAAAGCCGCCGTTTCGGCGACTTAACGTTCATGTTCGTGTTGCTTGCGACTGGATTGGTGCAGCCACCAGCGCAAGGCGAACAAACCGATAATGATAGCAAACATCCACACCGCATATAAGATCACAAAGACGCTGCCGGCAAACAAAGCATGGGCAATGATGGTTAACACGATCGCACAGACAACGCCGCATACCACGTTTAATGGATTGGGGATGCGTGCGGTGACGGTGACTAACAAGCCGCCGGTGATCAAAAAGATCAAGATATCAACAATAGCGATTAACATATTTGCCCCCGAGACGTAAGATTCTTTTCTTATTCTACCCAAAGTGGCGCGCTAGGACAAGCATCGGGCTGTTTTTCAGCAAAAGGCCCTTGAATGCTGTCAAGTTTTTTTCTTGGCGTGCTTGCCACAGCCTCTAATATTTGATACAATCAGAGCGTTGTATTTGTCACCCCTCATCTGCAACCGCACAACGTCAGGTATCAAAGCATAGCACCTGACTTGGCGAGTCATCAGGGGAATCGCCTACGGGCAAACAGGAGGTGCACAAGATGTACGCAATTATCAAGACTGGCGGTAAGCAATATAAAGCTGAAGTCGGTGAAGCCCTTTACGTTGAGAAGCTGGACGCAGAACAAGGTGCAACTGTAACTTTCGACCAAGTTATTTTGGTCGCAGGCGAAGGCGACGCTAAGATCGGCACACCAACGATCGACGGCGCAACCGTCACCGGTAAGGTGGAAAAGCAAGGCCGTGAAAAGAAGGTCGTAACCTTCAAGTACAAGCCTAAGAAGCATTCCCATCAGAAGAAGGGTCACCGTCAACCTTATACTAAGGTTGTCATTGACGCGATCAACGCCTAATTGAGGCCACTACATGATCAAAGCACGCTTTCTGCGCGACGAGCGCGGTAATTTACAACAATTCTCTATGACTGGCCATGCTGACTCCGGTGAGTATGGCAAAGACATTGTCTGTGCGGCAGTTTCTGCCGTGGCCATCGGCGCTGTCAACGGGATCGAAGCCTTAGCTGGGTTTGAGCCAACGGTTGAAGCTGATGAAGTCAATGGTGGTCATTTGATCGTCACGATCGAGCAAGACTTGACCGGCGAACAAATGCACATCAGCCAGATTTTGTTAGAGAACTTGTTATTAACCATGCAAAGTATCGCCGAATCGTATGGCGATTATGTTCAGATCGAAACTTCTAAGTATCCCAACTCGTATTCGGAGGTGTAACACCATGTTAAAGATGAACTTGCAATTCTTCTCTCACCATAAGGGGGGCGGCTCCACTTCAAACGGCCGTAACTCTGCAGGTCGTCGTCTGGGCGCAAAGCGTGCCGACGGCCAAACTGTTTTGGCAGGGAACATCTTGTATCGTCAACGCGGCACTAAGATCCATCCGGGTCTGAACGTCGGTATCGGCGGCGATGATACTCTTTTTGCTAAGGCTGACGGCGTCGTTAAATTCGAACGTCTTGGTCGCGACAAGAAGCAAGTATCCGTTTATCCAGCAGCTCAAGCTGAATAATCTGGAAGAACGCTCCGGCGACGGGGCGTTTTTTTGTGGTAGCTCACAAACCCAGAGCGGAGCAAAGCGCATTTAGCGGTGGATATAAGGCGGGATGACGCAAAGGCGGTTTGTGCCTTGGCGGCGTCACGACTTATATCACGCCGCGTTGCTTTGCGTAGCTCGACGAAAACCCAAAGCGCATTTAGCGGTGGATATAAGGCGAGATGACGCAAAGGCGGTTTGTGCCTTGGCGGCGTCACGACTTATATCACGCCGCTTGACAAAGAACCAGAGCAAAGGCGTGCCTTAAGAGGGTCACTTTGCTCGCACATGCATTTGTTTGGTAAAGGAGGTATGGCTGATGACACGGTTGCAACGATTACGTGACGTCATGCAAGAACAGCAGTTAGACGGGATGTTGGTCACAGACCCGGTGAATGTTAGTTATTTAACTGGCTTTACTGGTAATGAAAGTGCCTTAGTCGTCACTGCTGAAGATAATTTCTTTATTACCGACTCGCGCTTTACCACGCAAGTTGCCCAAGAAGTCCACAATGCAACAGTCGTGTTGCATCAAGATCACTTATTGACCAAAGCTGGTGCCGTGGCTCAAGCCCACCACTTAGATCATGTAGGGTTTGAAGCGCAATACATGACGTATGCTGACTATCAGCGGCTGAGCCCGGCCATCACCTGGGTGCCAACTGATGGTTTGGTGGCAAAGCTGCGCGAGGTCAAAGACGAAGCGGAATTGGCTTTAATGAAAGAAGCCGTGCGCATCGCCGAAGCCGGCTATCAGCATGTGCTTGAAACCATTAAGCCTGGCATGACTGAGCGGCAAGTCGCCAATGACTTGGATGCTTATATGAAGTCACTTGGCGCGTCTGGCACCAGCTTTGAAACTATTGTCGCCAGCGGTGCGCGTTCGGCGATGCCGCATGGCGCTGCCAGCGACAAAGTGATCGAAATCGGTGATACCGTAACCTTAGACTGGGGCTGCGTGTATCATGGCTATGTGTCTGATGAAACGCGGACTTTTGCCATTGGTCATGCTGATCCTAAGATGCAAGAAATCTACCAAATCGTTTATGCGGCCAATCTTGAAACGACCAAGCAAATGCGAGCCGGTGTTCTAGGCAAAACGATCAACCAATTCGCGCATGACTTTATCGCCAAGCGCGGGTATGGTGAATATTTTGGTCACGGCACTGGGCATGGGATCGGGTTGTCGATCCATGAAGGCCCAGGGGCTTGGGGACCATATCGAGAAGTCCAACAACGTGTTGGCAATGTTGAAACAGTAGAGCCGGGGATCTATTTACCCGGCCTTGGAGGTGTGCGTATCGAAGACTCAGTTCTGATCACTGCAGATGATCCAATTCGATTAACGTCGCAAGCCCCGCCGACCCTTGTGGTCGTGCCGGTTTAACTTGCGCGCGTCTTCTGCGCTTGCTATAGTTGACTAGTACGAGATAATAATGGAGGAAACACATGATTTCTGTTAACGATTTTAAGAATGGCTTAACCATCGAAGTCGATGGTAACCTGTGGCGCATCGTGGAATTTCAACACGTTAAGCCAGGCAAGGGCTCCGCTTTTGTCCGCTCGACTTTGAAGAACCTGCGTACCGGTGCGGTGCAAGAAATGACTTTCCGTTCAACTGAAAAAGTTGAAAAGGCGCAAATCGACACCAAGACCATGCAATATTTGTATGCTGACGGTGATTCATACGTCTTCATGGATATGGAAACCTACGAACAATTGAGTTTGCCAGGCGACGAGATCCGTGACCAACTTAAGTACATGAAGGAAAACATGGAAGTCAAAATCATCATGCACGGCAGCGAAACCCTTGGGGTCGATGTGCCTAACACGGTTGATCTTGAGGTCAAAGCCACTGAACCTGGGATCCGTGGGAACACTTCAAGCGGCGGCTCCAAGCCTGCTACCATGGAAACCGGCTTAGTCGTTCAGGTGCCATTCTTCGTTAACGAAGGTGATGTGTTGACCATTAACACCCAAGACGGCACCTACATTTCTCGCGCATAAAACCCCAGAGCAAAGTGGCGCGCTTGAGCGGGTCAGGTAGCCTAGCAATCGTGCATGAGGCGTATTTTGCCTCGAGTACGATTGCGTAGCTAGCTGCACCCGCGATGCGCCACGCAGCTCGCCGATAAACCAGAGCGGAGTAAAGCGATTTTAGCGATGTGTATAAGGCAGCCTGATTCGATGGCGTTCTTTGCCATTGGATCAGGATGCCTTATACGCGATCGCGTTGCTTTGCGCAGCTCGCCGAAATGTGCCGTTTTCACCAAGTTTTACCAACTGTTTGACCATTATAAGGAGGCTGCTCATGGCTGAAGAAACGAATATCATTCTTGCAAATCGCACCGACGCAACGGGCTCGATCGAAATCGTGCCGGAAGTCTTGGAAGTGATCTTAGGCATTGCTGCCGTGCAAGTGGATGGGGTCTACCAGATGCGTGGCAGCCTCGCGTCCACGATCAACCGGTGGTTTGGCCGTGAAAATCACGGCAAAGGCGTTGAGCTCACTGTCAACGGTGACAAGCTTGAAGCCGACGTTTATGTCTACTTGAACTACGGCGTGGCGGTACCTAAAGTTGCCATGGCGATGCAAGAATCGTTGCGGGAACAATTGTTGTACATGACCGATTTGACCCTAGACACTGTCAATGTGCATGTGGTCGGCGTGGTGCCTGAGAAGGCGGCCAAAGTTGATCCAGACGACTTGTTCAAAATGGATGATGAAGAAACCGAGGATAACGACTAGATGTTAGGCAGACACGAAAGTCGCGAAGCCGCCTTCAAAGCGCTGTTTGCCCTGAATGCAAACCCAGACGCAGATTTGGATGCGGTTTATCAAGACGTATTAGGTGAAGATCAAGAACCCACGGCTTACATGAAGCTGTTAGTCGCCGGCGTTCAAGAACACCAAGCAGAATTAGACCAAACGATCACCAGCAAGCTTAAAGCCGGCTGGCGCCTCGAACGCTTGACTAAGCCCGACTTGATCTTGCTGCGGTTGGGGTTGTTCGAAATCCAATTCGAAGACCTTGACGACAAGATCGCTGTTGACGAAGTCTTGCAACTTGCTAAGAAGTACAATGATGATGCCAGTGCCAAGTTTATTAACGGCATCTTGGGCCATTTCGTCAAAAATTAAGTACAAGCTTCACAAGCCGGAAACGCGAAAGCGTCCGGCTTTTCGTATTTTTAGGTGTGTATGAGCAAACTGATGCGTTATAATTGAATGACTAATGTTGGGGCCAGCCCCCGAGGAGGATCAACATGACGACCGTACTCGATGGTAAACAAACCGCCAACCAATTAATGGCAGAACTTAAAACAACTGTGACTGACTTGAAGGCTCACGGGGTGACGCCAGGCTTGGCGGTGATTTTAGTGGGTGAAGACCCAGCCAGCGCAATTTATGTGCGCAATAAGCACCGCCGCGCTGAAAGCTTAGGGATCAATTCGTTGCAGATCACACTGCCGGCAGAAACCACGCAAGACGCGGTGTTAGCCAAAATTGCCGAACTCAACGCCGATGACACCGTGCATGGTATTTTGGTGCAATTGCCATTGCCTAAGCACATCAATGAACAAGTGGCGCTAGAAGCCATCGACCCAAACAAAGACGTCGACGGTTTCCACCCGATGAATGTCGGCAAGTTGTGGACGAACATGCCATCCGTGGTGGCATCTACGCCTTATGGGATCATGGCGCTGCTGAAACATTATGACATCTCGGTAGAAGGCAAACATGCGGTGATCGTGGGCCGCTCCAACATTGTGGGCCGACCAATGGCAGGATTGATGCTCAACCAACATGCCACTGTTACAGTGGCCCATTCCAAAACCGCCAATCTCGCAGCGGTGACGCGTTTAGCAGACATTCTGGTGGTGGCGACCGGCCGCGCCGAAATGGTTACCGCAGACATGGTCAAACCAGGCGCAGTGGTGATTGATGTGGGGATGGATCGCAATGCGCAAGGCAAGTTAGTCGGTGACGTGGATTATGCCAGTGTGGCGCCGATCGCCAGTGCCATCACGCCAGTACCTGGTGGGGTGGGACCAATGACCATCGCCAGCTTAATGATCCAAACCGTTGAATTAGCAAAGAGGGCTTATCATGCCAGAGCATGAATACCTCAGCGTCTCAACGCTGAGTGCATATCTAAAACGTAAATTTGATCAAGATCCGTATTTAGGCCGGGTGTATTTGGAAGGCGAATTATCCAACTTCCGCTTGCGGCCAGGCCATCAATACTTCTCGTTGAAAGACGATCACGCCAAGATCTCAGCGGTGATGTTCAAAGGCGCTTTTGCCAAGTTGAAGTTCGCCCCTGAAGAAGGCATGAAGGTGCTGGTGGTGGGCCGTGTGACGATGTATGAAGCCAGCGGTCAATACCAAATCGTCATCGAGCACATGGAGCCAGACGGCGTCGGTGCCTTGTATCAAGCCTATGAACAATTGCGCGCCAAGTTGGACAAAGAAGGCTTATTTGCCAAGAACCAGCGCCCGCTGCGCCAGTTTCCAGAAGCAGTGGCGGTGATCACCAGTCCCAGCGGCGCGGTGATCCAAGATATTCGCACCACTGTGGCGCGGCGGTATCCTGGTTTGCAGTTGACGCTGTATCCGGCGGTGGTGCAAGGCGATCAATCTGCCGCTGATTTGGTGCGTCAGCTGCATGCTGTGGCTCAACACGGCGGCTATGACGCGGTGATCATCGGCCGCGGTGGCGGGTCGATCGAAGACTTGTGGCCGTTTAACGATGAACAAGTCGCGCGGGCGATTGCCGAAATGCCGATGCCGGTGGTCAGTTCCGTGGGGCATGAAACTGATACGACCATTGCGGATTTTGTAGCGGATCGCCGCGCCGCCACGCCCACGGCAGCTGCAGAATTGGTGACGCCGGTGACGTTGATCGATGCGCTTAATGATATCGATCAATTGCGCCAGCGCGCCGCCAACGCCATGCAAAATCGCCTCACTCAGCTGCGCCAGCGTTTGACTCGCGCCAGTTCCAGTGTGGTGTTGACCCAACCCAGCCGCTTGTATGATCAATATCTGCAAACCGTCGATCAATTGCATACCCGCTTAGATGCGGCAATGCAAGGGCGCTTAGACAGCTATCGTCACCGTTTGGATCTGTGTGAAACCACGCTTAGCCCGCGCAATTTGCAGCTGCGGGTGGTCAGCGCCCAACAAACAGTCGCCAACGATCACGCCAGATTGCTGCGCGCTGCCAATACCTTAGTGGCCAACAAGCGCCAACAAGCCGCTAACTTGGCCGGGGCTTTAGATCATTTGAGCCCATTGAAGATCATGAGCCGCGGTTACAGTTATGTCACCGCTGAAGATGCTCACATGCTTAAAACCACCGCGGATTATCACGTGCCGCAAACCGTGCATATCCATGCGGCAGATGGCGCCGTTGACGCCAAAGTTTTGGCGATTCACAAAACCGCAGAATAATTGACATTCAGAAAGGATGCGCAACATGGCAGAACCAACTTTTGAAGAGAATCTGGCCCAACTTGAACAAATCGTTTCCCAACTCGAACAAGGCGACGTACCGCTGGAAGCGGCGTTGTCGCAATTTAAAGCCGGCGTCAAGTTAAGCGCCAAGCTTGAAGCAACCTTGAAAGACGCCGAACAAGCGGTGACCAAAGAAATGATGGCCGATGGCACTGAGCAGCCTTTCGACCCTAAAGCCAATGCTTGAGGCGCGCACGTTAAGCTTCACCAAGCCGGTGATGGCCACGGCGGAAGCTTATTTGCAAACGATCAGCACGCCGCTTTTGCAAGATGCGATGCGTTATTCGCTTGAAGCCGGCGGCAAAAGGCTGCGTCCGCTGTTATTGCTGGCGGTAGTAGACACTTTCGGCGGCGACGTTGAGGCTTGTTTGCCAGCCGCTGCCGGCTTGGAGTGCTTGCATACCTATTCATTGATCCATGATGATCTGCCAGCCATGGACAACGACGATTTGCGGCGCGGTCAACCCACCAGTCATAAGCGCTTTGGCGAGGCCATGGCGATCTTAGCCGGGGATGCGCTGCAAAGTGCTGCTTTTGAACTGCTTGCCCAAACCCGCACGACGCCTGAGCGCTTGGCCAAAGCGTTGGCGCTGTTTGCCCAAGCCGTTGGCGCCAGCGGTATGGTTGGTGGACAGGTGTTGGATATTCAAGGGGAGCAACAGCACTTGTCTTTGCCTGAATTGAAGCACTTGCACGCGTTGAAAACCGGTGCGCTGATCCAAGTTGCGGCAAGCATGGGTGCGGTGTTTGCCGGCGTTGATGCCAAAGACACAGCGGCACTGCATGATTTTGCCGCGGCATTTGGCGTGGCTTTTCAGATTCAAGACGATATCAATGACGTGACCAAAACCAGTGCCGAACTTGGCAAAACCGCCAACAAAGACGTGGCGGAACACAAGAACACTTATCCTGGCTTGTTGGGGCTTGATGGCGCTTATCAAGCACTGGATGCGCAAGTGGCCCAAGCGCAAGCAGCGCTTGCTCGCTTGAGCCGCCCGGCACCGCAGCTGCACGCTTTCTTGACATATTTGGACACGGAGCACACGAGGTAAACATGAGTAAAGAACGGATCGACGTATTATTGATGGAACAAGGCTTGTTCTTGTCCCGTGAACAAGCCAAGCGCGCGGTGATGGCTGGTGAAGTCTATGACCAAAACAACGAGCGCCTCGACAAGCCTGGTGTCAAAATCGATGCCGATAGCATTTTGCATGTCAAAGGCAAGAAGATGCCTTATGTCTCCCGCGGCGGCTTGAAGCTCAAGAAGGCGCTGGATGTGTTTGGCATCGATTTGAAAGACAAAACCGTCTTAGACATCGGCGCTTCTACCGGCGGCTTCACTGATGTGGCCTTGCAAGCCGGGGCCAAGCTCAGCTATGCGCTGGATGTTGGTTACAATCAACTCGCTTGGAAACTGCGCGAAGATCCGCGCGTCAAAGTCATGGAGCGAGTGAACTTTCGCTACAGCAAGCCTGAGGACTTCCAAGACGGGCCGGTGGAATTTGCGATGACTGACGTGTCGTTTATTTCGTTGAAGCTGATCCTGCCGCCGCTTAAAGCCATTTTGCAACCAGGCGCGCATGCAGTGGCACTAATCAAGCCGCAGTTTGAAGCTGGTCCGCAGAATGTCGGCAAGAAAGGCATCGTCCGCGACCCTGCCGTGCACAAAATGGTGCTGGAAATGATCGTCAACTTCGCTTTGCAAGCCGGCTACAACGTGTTAGGCTTGGACTTCTCGCCAATCAAAGGCGGCGAAGGCAACATCGAATTTCTCATTCACTTGCAAAACGGTGCCGAACAAGGCGTGCTGGCGCCTGGCGTCAGCATCGATGCGGTTCAAGCAGCGGCATATGCAGAACTCAAGCCAAAACATTAGCTGAATATCTATTCACAAATTATGCATTTTGTGGTAAGCTGTTAGAGAGAATATTTTAAGCAGGTGACGAAATGCAGAAAAATGAACGCCAGGCGTATATTCGCCAATTGATCCAAGACCAAATCATCGAACGTCAAAGCGACTTCGTGACGGCCTTGGAAAAGCGCGGGGTCCCGGTGACTCAAGCCACGATTTCTCGTGACATCAAAGATATGCAACTGGTGAAAGTGCCAACGCATGACGGGCGGTATCGCTATTCGATGCCTGAAGAAAAACAACTGGCGCCGCTGGATAAGCTGCGGCGGACGCTGGCGGCAGAATTTCGCCGCGGCGATATGATGGACCAATTTGTACATTTGGTGATGAATCCCGGCACAGCACCGGCGGTAGGCAACTTGATCGATCAGCTGCAAGATCAGCGGATCTTTGCCACCATTGCCGGGGATGGCGCGATTTTGATCGTGTGCCGCTCTAAAGCTGATGCCTCCAGTGTGTTAGACATGATCACAGCAATGGTAGGGTGAAAACATGTTACAAGAGTTAGTGATCCGCGATTTTGCCATTATTGAAGACTTGGAGTTGAGCTTTGATACCGGCATGACGGCCTTGACCGGGGAAACCGGCGCCGGCAAGTCGATCATTATCGATGCCGTCAGTTTGTTAGCAGGCTCTCGCGGCAGTGCAGATTTCGTGCGCACCGGCGCGGCCAAAGCCGAGCTGCAAGGCTTGTTTGATGCGCAAGCCAATTCCAAAACCGCGGCGTTGCTGCGCAAATATGATTTGGCCGAAGACGACGCGTCAGTGCTGCTGCAGCGCGATATCTACGCCAGCGGCCGCAATGTCTGCCGCGTCAACGGCCACTTGGTCAATACCGCCACCTTGCGCGAAATCGGTGAAACTTTAGTCGACATCCATGGTCAAAACGAACACCAGCAGCTGTTGCATCCGGAATCACACCGCGGCTTGTTGGATCAATTCGGCGGCGCGCCGGTGGCCAAGCTGCTGGGGCAATATCGCGAATTGTTCACCAAGTTTGTCGCGACCAACGCGGCGCTTAAGAAGAAGCAGCAGAATTCGCAAGAATGGGCGCAGCGCTTGGACATGTTGCAATTTCAAGTGCAAGAGATCCAATCGGCGCAGCTGCATGCTGGCGAAGAAGAAGAATTGCAAGCTGAACGCGACCGCTTGGCGAATTTTCAGCGGATCTCTGATGCGCTTAACGCAGCCAGTACGATTCTTGGCAACGAAGATGTCAACCCTTTGGATCAAGTTGCCGATGCCATGCGCAACATGCAAGACATCGCCGATTTGGCGCCGGCTTATGCTGATATTGCCAGTGTTTTGGAATCTGCGTATTATTCGCTGCAAGATGTGCAAGGCGACTTGAATCGCGCCGTTGACGACCTCAGCTGGGATGAAGGCCGCTTAGACGCCGTCGAACAGCGCTTGGAGTTGTTTTTGAACCTTGAGCGCAAATACGGCGATTCGCTGGCGCAGGTGATGGCATATGGCAAGCGCGCTGAAGCCGAGTTGGCCTCGATGCAAGCCACTGAAGCCGATTCCCAAGGCCTTGATGAGAAAGTCGCTGCCCAACAAAAGCAGCTGTTGGCGTTAGGCGCCAAACTGACTCATGCGCGGCAAACGGCGGCGACGAATTTGGTAGCGGCGATCCACGAGCAGCTGGCAGCGCTATACATGGCCAAAACCGTGTTTTCGGTGCAGTTGACCCCGCTTGGCCACAACACCTTAGGACCATATGGCTTAGATAATGTTGAGTTCTTCATTCAAACCAATCCCGGCGAAGCCGCCAAACCGCTGGCCAAAATCGCCAGCGGCGGGGAATTATCGCGGATCATGTTGGCGCTGAAGACGATTTTTGCCAAGTCCGATGGCGTCACCAGCATCATTTTTGATGAAGTGGACACCGGGGTTTCCGGACGCGTGGCTCAAGCCATTGCCAACAAGATCTCAAAAATCTCCCGCTCGTCGCAAGTATTGTGCATCACGCACTTGCCGCAAGTCGCAGCAATGAGCGACCATGAATATTTGATCGAAAAAGCCGTGGCCAACGGGCGCACTAAAACTTCAGTCACACCGCTGAATCACACGGCGCGCGTGGATGAAATCGCACGGATGCTGGCAGGCGAGGAAGTGACTGAATTGGCCATTGAACACGCCAGCGAATTGCTGGCCATGGCCAAAAAGGCCAAAGCTAAAGCCTAACCCAGAGCGCAGTGGCGCACCCGCGTTGCGCCACGCAGCTCGACGAAGACCACAGCATATCCCGCTCGGACTTCCAGGGCCCGGCCAGGTGTTGCTTCGGCGTGCGGGGCCAACAAGACGGCGCAGGCGGTGCGGCCGGCGCCAACCGCGCTGAAGGACGCGCGTTTTCTGCCTAAGCAGTGAGCCAAGCGCTCGCTGTGCTCACTTGCATGTCTCACTGCTTGCCGCGATCAGCACAATAAGCCAAGCAAAGTACGCTTGTCTCATTGTGCTGATCGTTTCACGGCCTGACCGTCTTGTTGGCCCCGCGCGCCTACGCAACACCTGGCCTCCACTATTCGTAACAGGGTCGTTAGCGATGCGATGTACAAATATTGGCAGATGGGTGAGGGTTTTAAACTGGTTGAAATTGTTGATTAGTAGGCAAACCCACGGAAAAGTGGCTGTACGAATGTCTAGCACAAAATAATTATCCGAAAGTGGCGCAAAGCGTGTTTACCAGCGGATATCAAGCGGCATGGTAGTTGGTGTTTTTGCCCGATTGGCATCACGACCTATATCGTATCCTGTTGTGTCAGAAAAAAGGCCTGCCCAGATTGTTGGGCAGGCCTTTGCGATATAATAAAGTTAAACACGTTTGATATAGGTGAGCTGATCCAAGCTGACGACCCGGAACAAATTGCTTTGATAGGCTTTGATCAAGTAGCGATCAGCGTCAAGCTGGCGGATGAAGGTACCAACCAAGCCGTCTTCACTGTCGGTGAAGAATACCGCAACGCGGTAGTGGCGGGTGAGACTTTGCGAAACAAAATGGTGAAGCTGCGCTTGGGGCATGGTCAAAGCCGGGGCTTCTAGCGCAAAGAATTGCCGATATGAGGCGATGAGATTATGTTTAACGCTGGTGAAACTTTGGGCTTTGCTTTCCATGATGTATTCCTCCAAGGCGAACGTTTGTTTTGATAAATTCATTATACGAACAAGCGTTCTAGATTGCAATACCCAATGCAAAATATTTTTGAGGAGGTCATGTGATGCCTTTAGCTGTAGTATTTGGCGGTGGCGGTGTGCGCGGGGCGTTTCAAGCCGGCGCTTGGGCCCAGCTCAGCCGCTGGCTCAAGCCGGATTTTGTGATCGGCAGCTCTATTGGCGCGATCAACGCCTGGGCCACCACGCGCATGAGCGGCGAAGAATTGGTGGCATGGTGGCTCAGCCGAGCCCCTAGCCGCTTGTTGCCTTATCAAACACGAACCCTTGACGGCTTGATTGCTGAACTGCTTGCTTTGCCTCAGCACCAAACCTGGCCGGCATTAGCGGTGTGCACGCCTTTAGGCCAACGCGTGCCGCATGTAGTGACACTGCATGCGACAACTGGGCGTGCTTGGCTGCGTGCCAGCGCCGCTTTACCAGGCTGGTATGCGCCAGTAAAAGTCGATCAGCGCTATTATGTGGATGGCGGTGTGGTCAATGATCTGCCGGTGGCCATTGCGCGAGATATTGGTGCGACGCAAGTGATTGCTTTATCAGCAGCTGGGTTAGGCCCGACGCCAGCACTTGGGCAAACGCCGGTGTTAACGCCGCCAAAAGATGCGTTAATGTTGAATTTCTCCTTGGCAAATCGCCAAGCTTTGGTGCAAGCTGGGCGTCAGGCGGCCAGAGATTTTGCAAATACTTATCAAATCGCGCAACCAGTTGAAATTCATGGCAAAAAAGTGCAGAATGAAAGGCAACACTACAAGGATGAAAGAGGTTAAAGCATGCAGGAACGGGGAATGCTGATCGTATTGTCCGGCCCGAGTGGGGTCGGCAAGGGGACGGTTCGGCAAGCCATGCTCGCCGGTGATTATCGCGACTTCCAATATTCAATTTCGATGACCACCCGCAAGATACGGCCTGGCGAAGTTGACGGCGTTGATTATTACTTCCGGACGAAGGAGCAATTCGAGCACGAAATCGCCACAGGCGGGATGCTTGAATACGCACAATATGTCGGCAACTATTACGGAACACCGTTAAAGTATGTGAACCAGACACTAGATTCTGGGCGCGACGTGCTGTTGGAAATCGAAGTTAAAGGCGCGATGCAAGTGCGCGAGAAGTGTCCGGATGGCGTGTTTATTTTCTTGACGCCACCGGATTTAAGCGAGTTGAAGAATCGCTTGACTGGACGCGGCACTGATTCTGCTGAAGTGATCGACAAGCGCATCAAGCAGGCAGCTGAAGAAATTAACATGATGGCCAACTATGATTATGCCGTGGTTAATGATAAAGTAGACTTAGCCGTGCGCCGAATTGAGCGCATTATCGAAAGTGAACATCTGCGGGTACCGCGGGTCATCGACCGTTATAAGGCGATGCTTGCCAGCACCCCAGATGCCCAGTCAGTAAAGGAGCAATAAAGATGATTATTTATCCATCGATCGATAAGTTGTTGGACAAGGTGCCGTCACGTTATTCGTTGGCTGTGCTTGCGGCCAAGCGTGCGCATGAATTAGAAGCCCCAGGTGCTGTTGGCACATTGGAAGATTACAAGTCTTTGAAGACAGTCGGCAAGGCGCTTGAAGAAGTTGCGGCTGGCGATGTGATCATCGATCCTGATTCCAAGCACTTGGAACGCGATGCTGAAGCATTGGATCACAAACAAGACTAATTCGTACTTAATTGGAGCTCACATTGGTGGGTTCTTTTTATTTCGCAACAATCATCTGCTGGTCGGAATGGTTCGTGTTGCGGCCACACCGCCTGCGGCCCCATTTTGCCGGTCCGGGCTTGATGCAATTAACCGCAGCGTGCTGCATTCGTCGCGACGGCGAATGTTTGGTATAATCAACACGATGAAAGGGGCATGATGATGACACTTAAGATCGGCGTTTTTGTAACAGGCGGGATCGCCGCCTATAAGGTTCCGCTGGTGGTGCGCGAATTGATCCGCCAAGGGCACACGGTACGCGTGGCGATGACCAAAGCGGCTGGTGAATTCGTGACCCCGCAAACGTTAGAAACGGTATCCAAGCAACCGGTATTGACCGATGCCAGCGAATTTGCGCAACCGGCGCATGTTGCGCATGTCGAATTGGCCCATTGGATGGATCTGGCGCTGGTGGTGCCGGCTACGGCCAACACATTGGCGAAGCTGGCGGCAGGTTTTGCCGACAACGTCGTCACCACGACGCTTTTAGCCAGTGCTTGTCCGAAGCTGGTGGTGCCGGCGATGAACGACCAAATGTGGCGCAATGCGCAAACGCAAGCCAATATTGCGCACCTTAAGGCCCTGGGCATGGTGGTATTGCCGCCGGAACGCGGTTTCTTGGCTGAAGGTTACGAAGCCATCGGCCGGATGCCAGAGCCTAAGGTCGTGGCGACTTTTGTGCAAAGTTATGATGCTGCTTTGCACCTGGCTGGCAAGCGCTTGGTGATCACGGCTGGCGGCACGCGCGAACGCATCGATCCGGTGCGCTACATCGGCAACGATTCTTCTGGCAAAATGGGCACGGCGTTGGCTAACGTCGCGGCCGCTGCCGAAGCGGCGGTGACCTTGGTGACGACGGCTCAATTGCCAACGCTGCCGCAAGTCAAAGTGGTGCCGGTTCAATCTGCCCAAGCAATGCAAGCAGCTGTGGACGCCGAATTTGCGTCAGCTGATGCGGTGATCATGGCGGCAGCTGTGGCGGATTATCATGTTGCCCAAACTGCCGACCACAAGCTTAAGAAAACCAGCCCAGACGCTGGTTTGACCTTGAACTTGGTGCAGAATCCAGATATTTTGGCGACACTTGGGGCCAAGAAGACCCATCAGCTGGTGGTTGGGTTTGCCGCAGAAACCAACGATTTGTTGGCCAATGCGCAAGTCAAACTGCAGAAGAAACATGCCGATCTGTTAGTGGCCAATCAAGTGGGCCAAGGTGTTGGCTTCAACCAAGACCATAACGCGGTGTGGCTTCTGCGGCCAGGTCATGAGGCGCAAGCCGTGCCTGATGCCAGCAAAACCAAGATCGCGCAAACGATTTTAAAGACAATGACTGAGATGATGGGGTGATGCGGTGCAAGTTGCAGAAGTGATCGTTGATGTGCCGACCATGCAAACGGATCGGCCTTTTGATTATGCGGTGCCTGAAGCGTTGGCTGATCTGGTGCAACCTGGCATGCGGGTGTGGGTCCAGTTTGGCAAAGGTGCGCGCAAAGTGATGGGCATGGTCGTGAATTTGGCGGATCAAAGCGATTATGCCGGTGACTTGAAGCCGTTGTTGGCGTTGTTAGATGAAACGCCGGTGTTGACGCCGGAGTTATTGGATCTATCCGCTTGGCTGGCCCATCAAACTTACGCGTTTTGGATCACTTGTATTCAAACCATGTTGCCAGCAGCGCTAAAAGCCAACGCTGAGAAGTGGGTGGCCCCAGCAACGCCCACTGGCGCCAACATTTTGGCCCAAGCGGCGCCGCTGACGCAATTTAGCACACCAGACGCGTTGGCGCCGATCGTCAAAGCCATTCAAAGCGGCGACCTCAGTGTTGAATATCGCCTTAATGACCGTGCTCGGGCTAAGACCATCAACCATGTTAAGCCGCTGTTGACTGCGGCTGATTATCAGAAATTAAGTACCGAACAGCGCGCCAGTGCCAAACAGCGCCTGCATTTGCTGAAATTGCTTGAACAATGGCAAATCAGCCAGCAGCAACCGGCCATGCCAGCAGTGTTAGATCAAGTGCCGCGTGCCCAAGTCACATATGGCGAGCACGCCGGGTGGCTTCAGTTGGTGCCTAAAGTTGTGATGCGTGACCCTTATCCGGAGTTGGCCGGCAAGCCGTTAACCAAGCCTTTAGCACTGACTGATGAACAAGCCCCGGTGGTAGATCGCGTGTGCACGGCGGTGGCCAAGCGCCAAGCACAAACCTTCTTGTTGGAAGGCGTCACCGGCTCAGGCAAGACCGAGGTGTATTTGCAGATCATGGCGCAAGCCTTGGCCAATGGGCGCAGTGCGTTGATGCTGGTGCCGGAAATTGCTTTAACGCCGCAAATGGTGTTGCGGGTGCGCGGCCGCTTTGGTCCGCAAGTGGCAGTGCTGCATTCCGGGTTATCCAATGGCGAGCGTTTTGACGAGTGGCGCCGCATTCGTTCAGGCGCTGCGCAAGTGGTTGTCGGTGCGCGTTCGGCGGCGTTTGCGCCGTTGACCAATATTGGCGTGTTCATTATCGATGAAGAACACGAAACCAGCTATAAGCAAGCCGACATGCCGCGCTATCATGCGCGCGATGTCGTTTTGCACCGGGCACAAACCATGTCGGCCCCGGTGGTGTTAGGCTCTGCGACGCCGAGTCTGGAATCACGGGCGCGCGCTGAAAAAGGCGTCTATCAGCGGCTGTTGCTGCCGCATCGGGTCAATCATCACCCGCTGCCTAGTGTATCGGTGATCGACATGCGCGAAGCCTATAAACAAGGTGGGCGCGATGATTTCTCCAAACCGCTGCTGGATGCCTTGCAAGTACGCTTGGCCAAGCACGAACAAAGTGTCCTGTTGTTAAATCGGCGCGGTTTTTCGAGTTTTGTGATGTGTCGCGAATGCGGCTATAAGGTGCAATGTCCCAACTGTGACATTTCGTTGACCTTGCACATGGACACGCATAGCTTGAAGTGCCATTATTGCGGGCATGAAGAACCCATTCCGACGCAATGTCCCAGTTGCGGCTCCAAGAAGATCCGCTATTATGGTACCGGCACGCAGAAAGTTGAAGCCAGCTTGAACTCTCTTCTGCCTCAAGCCCGGGTGTTGCGCATGGATGTGGATACCACCCGCGGCAAAGGCGGGCATGCCAAGTTGTTGAAGCAATTTGGCGCCCATCAAGCCGATATCTTGTTAGGCACGCAAATGATCGCCAAAGGCCTGGACTTTCCAGATGTGACTTTAGTCGGCGTGATCAATGCCGATACTGGCTTAGGCCTGCCGGATTTTCGCGCCAGTGAGCACACGTTCCAATTGCTCACGCAAGTTTCTGGCCGCGCCGGGCGTGCTGACAAGCCTGGTGAGGTGTTTATTCAAACGTTCAATCCAGAGCATTACGCAATTCAATACGCCAAACATCATGATTATGAAGGCTTCTTCTATGCAGAAATGGCCGTGCGCCATCGCGGCGATTATCCGCCGTATTTCTTCACCATGAAACTGACGGTCAGCCATCAAGATGAACAAGAAGCGGCTAAGGCGATATATTCGCTGGCGGCGCAATTAAACGCTGCATTATCAGCTTCAGCCCGCGTGCTGGGTCCGACGCCAACGGCCATTGCGCGCTTGAAGAATCGCTATTACTACCAAATGGTGATCAAATATAAGCATGAGCCCAAACTTGATGCCGTGTTAGACCAGATCTTGATGCAAACCCAAGCCAGTGTCAAAAACGGCTTCACTGTGGCCATTGACCGTGAGCCGCAAGACTTCATGTAACAAACGCTTCACCGCGCTTTATGTGCGCGTGGTAAGATATAGTTATTGAACGCACATTGACTGATGAATGCAATATCAGCAATAACAGGGGGATTTATGACATCTGTGATTTTTCTTGGCACGCCGGACTTTGCGGTGCCGATTCTCGACGCATTAAATGACCAATACAATGTTTTGCTTGTGATCACCCAACCTGATCGCAAAGTAGGGCGCAAACAACTACTGCACCAAAGCCCAGTCAAGCAAAAGGCCCAAGCACTCGGGATTGAGGTGTTGCAGCCAGAAAAGCTCTCCGGTTCTGCCGAACTGGAACAAGCCATTGCCATGGCGCCTGATTTGTTGATCACCGCCGCTTATGGCCAATTTCTGCCGACAAAATTCTTAAACGCCGCCAAGATCGCGGCGTTAAACGTGCACGGGTCGCTGCTGCCGAAGTATCGCGGCGGCGCGCCGATCCAATATTCGATCATCAACGGGGATGCAGAAACTGGGGTGACGATTATGGAAATGGTCAAAGCCATGGATGCCGGCGATATGTATGCCCAAAGTAAACTGCCTTTGACCCGGGCAGACGACACCGGGACGGTTTTCAAGAAATTGTCGCTGATGGGGCGCGACTTGTTGATGGCGACTTTGCCGGATATCATTGGCGGCACGGCGCATAAAACCCCGCAAGACCCGGCTTTGGTCACTTTCTCTCCGGCGTTAAAGAAGGCTCAAGAACGCTTGGATGTGACTTTAACGGCGACGCAGTTGGACAATTGGGTGCGCGGCTTGCGCCCAGATGTTGGCGGTTGGGTCGAAATGAACGGTGTGCGCACCAAGTTATGGGCGATCACGCCGCTTGACGCCACCACCACCTTGGCGCCAGGCACTGTCGTTTTGCGCAGTAAGAAACAACTGCAAGTCGCCGCAGGCTCAGGCACGGTGTATACGATTGACGAATTGCAGCCGGCTGGCAAAGCGAAACAACCAATCGCAGCGTATTTGAATGGTGCTGGTAAGGCCATTCAAGAAGGAGACCAACTCATTGGATAAGAATAATCCGCGACTGCTTGCCGTGAACGTGCTCGAAAAAGTCGAGAAACAAGGCAGCTATTCGAACTTGACGCTTGATGCGGTGTTGAACAACCACCAGCTTGAAGCACGTGATGCCCATTTGTTAACCAACATTGTGTATGGGGTGATCCAGCACAAGTTAACGCTGGACTTTTATTTGGCGCCTTTTGTCGGCAAGCGCAAGCTCGATGCTTGGGTGCGCGTGCTGCTGCAAAGTGCTGTGTATCAGCTGACGTATTTGGATAAAGTGCCGGCGCGGGCGATTTTCTATGACGCCACTGAAATTGCCAAGAAGTTAGGCCATGTAGGGATCGCCAAATTCGTTACCGCCGTGTTGCGCAACATTCAACGCCAAGGCGTTCCTAGCCTTGACAGCATTGAAGACCCGCTGGAGCGCTTGAGCATTCAAGCCAGCACCCCGCGGTGGCTGATCGATCAGTTGATCGATCAATGCGGCTTAGAGAAGACTCAAAGCATCTTAGCCGGCATTAATCAGCCTGCCAATGCGTCATTGCGCGTAAACACCACCAAAACCACCCGGCCGGTGTTGAAACAAGCGTTAAGCGAGCGCTTCGGCGACTTGCGCGAATCGGCGATTTCACCATATGGCTTGGTGGCCGATGGCGGCTATCTCGCCGGGACACCGGAGTTTGCGGCTGGTTGGTATACCATGCAAGACGAAAGCTCGATGCTGGTGGCGCCGGCTTTAGACGTGGCGCCTGATGCCCAAGTCTTAGACGCTTGTGCTGCGCCTGGTGGCAAAACCACCCATATCGCTCAGTTCTTAGATGCCAAAGCCGGCGGCAAAGTCGTCGCGTTGGATCTGCATCCGCATAAGGTGCAATTGATCGCGCAAAATGCTGCGCGCTTAGGCTTAGCTGATCGCATCGACGCGTATCCCATGGATGCACGCCAAGCACCTGATCAGTTTGCCCCACAGACTTTTGATCGGGTGTTAGTCGATGCGCCGTGTTCTGGATTAGGGCTGATTCGCCGCAAGCCGGAAATCAAATATGAGAAGACGCCTGAAGATTTACAGCATCTGCCGGAAGTGCAAGGGGCGATCCTAGACGCCATGGCCGACTTGGTGAAAGTCGGCGGGCGCTTGGTTTATAGTACCTGCACCATGGTTGCACCAGAAAACCAAGGCGTTGTTTCAGCGTTCTTGGCGGCGCATCCAGAATATGAGCAGCAACAAACCCAAGCGGCTTTGACCTTGACGCCTGACCGCAAAGGCTTGGCGTTACAGCTTTATCCAGATGATTATGGCACCGATGGCTTTTTCATCGCGGTGCTTCAACGCATGAGGTAAACCATGGAATACGCATATCGTACAGATATCGGGCGCAAGCGGCCCAACAACGAAGATTATGTCGGGGTGTTTGATAACCACGATCATGCCACTTTGGCGATCGTGGCCGATGGCATGGGCGGCCATCTTGGCGGCGACGTCGCCTCGGAAATGGCGGTGTCACACATCGGTTATGCCTTCGAGAAAACGACCAGCGCCGATATTGAAACGATCGTGCGCTGGCTGGTTTTTGAATTGCAAGAAGAAAACAGCCTGATCTTGGAGAAAGCGCAAAAGTACACTGACTTGTCAGGAATGGGCACAACGCTGGTGGCGGTGATCATTTCCGGCACGCGCTTTGTGGTGGCCAACATCGGCGATTCGCGCGGCTACTTGTATCGCGGCGGCCATTTGGTGCAAATTACCGAAGACCACAGCTTAGTCAACGAACTGGTCAAAACCGGTGAGCTCACGCCTGAAGAAGCCAAGCGCTTCCCGCAGCGCAACGTGATCACCAGAAGCTTAGGCGTGTCTGACGCAGTGGATGCTGATGTGACGATTTATGATATGGAATACGATGATTATTTGCTGTTGTGTTCCGACGGGCTGACCAATCAAGTGTCCGATCAAGAAATCGCCGCCGTTTTGGCGCAAAAGCTGGCACTTGGCGATAAGGCCCAGCAGTTGATCGACATGGCCAACGCTGCCGGTGGTCCGGATAACATCACCGCATTATTGATCCATCAAGACAGGAGGGAAGCGGATTGATCGAGCCAGGCTACACGTTAAACGAACGCTATCAATTAAAGCAGACCCTCGGTGAAGGCGGGATGGCTAACGTCTATCTCGCCCATGACTTGATTCTGGACCGCGATGTGGCGGTGAAGGTCTTACGCTTAGACTTGCAGAATGACCCAGACGCTGCGCGCCGCTTTCAACGCGAGGCGATGGCCACCAGCGAATTGGTCCATCCCAATATCGTCGCCATTTATGACGTCGGTGAATCCCATGGCCAACAATATCTGGTCATGGAATATGTGCCAGGATCTGATCTGAAGAAATATATCGTCGAACATTTCCCGATCCCGTATCAGCGCGTCATTGAGATCATGGGCCAGATTTTGTCGGCGGTGCAAGTGGCCCATGACCACAACATTATTCATCGCGATTTGAAGCCGCAGAATATCTTGATCGATCGCGACGGCAACGCCAAGATCTCCGATTTTGGCATTGCCGTGGCGTTGTCAGATAATTCGATGACGCAAACCAATTCGCTGTTAGGCTCGGTGCATTACTTATCACCGGAACAAGCCCGCGGCGGCATGCCCACGCGCCAAAGCGATATTTACGCGCTGGGGATCATTCTGTTTGAGATGTTGACCGGCACGGTGCCGTTTGAAGGGGATTCGGCGGTATCGATCGCCTTGAAACACTTCCAAGAAGCGATGCCCAGCGTGCGTCAATTTGACCCGCGCATTCCTCAAGCCTTAGAGAACGTGGTCCTTAAAGCCACCAGCAAAGACCCGGCAGAACGCTACACTTCAGCTGACGCCATGGCCAGCGACTTGAAAACGTCATTGTCACCGCAACGCGCCCATGAAGCGAAATTTGTGCCGAATGCCGCAGATGATTTAGACGAAACCAAGGTGTTGCCAACACTCAATGACGCCGCGCCTAAAGCACCTGCGGCAGAACCAGCGCCAGCTTCGGCAACTGAGCCGGCACCTAAAGCCAAAGCCAAGCCCAGCAAGTGGGCTTGGCTGCGCCACCGCTGGCCGTTTATTGCCGCGGCGGTGGCAGCAGCGTTGATCATCATCGGGGTGATCGTGGCGTTATCTGGCGGCAACAGTGAAGTGGCAGTGCCTGATCTGCGCGGGATGTCCACGGCGCAAGCGTCTACGGCGTTAGAGAATGTTGATTTAAAACTCGGCAAAGTGACCAAGGTCCATTCCGATGCCGTCAGCAAAAACCGCATCATCGCCAGCGACCCCACGCGCAGTACCAAGGTCGCCTCTGGCAGCAGTGTGGATGTGACGTTATCCAGCGGCCAAAAGAAATACACGCTGACGGATTACACCGGCAAAGACTATAGCGACGTCGCCCAAGATCTGCGCAAGCAAGGTTTCACCGTGCGCCAGGTCAAAGCCGCCAGCGAAGATGCCGCCAAAGGGACGATCATCAAACAAGATATCGATGCCGGCAAGAAAGTCGTGCCAGAAGACACCACCATCACGTTCACCGTGTCAACTGGGACACAGACCTTTGCCTTAGCCGATCTGGGTGGACGTTCGGAAGATTACGTCAAGCAATACGCTCAAGACGTTGGCTTGACCGCGACGATCAATTATGACTATTCCGACTCGGTTTCTGATGGCGCCGTGATCAGCCAAACCCCAGGGGCCGGGACTGATATGGCAATGGGCGACAGCTTCTCGGTGGTGGTTTCTCGCGGCAGCCGCCCGCAAAGCAGCAGCAGCTCTGAATCCGCCCCTGAACCAGACGCCAAGCCTGCCAGCAATCCTGATGTGCCATCGGTGGTGGGCCAATCAGAAGACGCCGCCAACAAGGCCTTGTCAGACGCCGGCTTTGGCGTCAGCTCACACACGCAAGCTTCTGATTCCGTTGAAGCCGGCAAGGTGATCAGCCAAACCCCATCAGGAACTGCTGAAGCCGGGGCCACCGTGACGATCGTGGTGTCCAGTGGTCCAAGCACCAGTGCTTCAAGCAGTGCTTCCAGCAGTGCCAGCTCCTCCAGCAGCAACTAATCGTTTGATCAATAGCCCTTCGTCAGGATCGCGATTCGCGATTCTGACGAAGGGCTTTTTTTAGCGATTTGCTTGATCATGAGTCAATTGCACAAAAATACCAGTGCCTCATCCCCATGATTGGGACTAGGCACTGGTGCGTATCGTGGCCAAAGCGGTGTTGCTAAAGACTGTCACTTCGATTCAGCCATGATTTTCTGGTTGGCAAATTCGGTTAAAGCCAATTCACTCATTTCCCGACCGTAACCGGAATGCTTCACCCCGCCAAAAGGCAGCTGCGGATAACCATTGGCGGCTTGGTTGATGAAGACTTGGCCGGTTTCCATGCGTGAAGCGACCTTGCGGGCATGTGCTGGCGTGCCAAAAACCGCCCCTGCTAAGCCATATTGACTCTGATTCGCCAGCTTGATCGCTTCGTTATCATTGGCCGCGATCAACAGCTGCCCAACTGGCCCGAAGAACTCTGCATCAAATTGGGGATTGTCCGGCGCCATTTGACCAAGCAGAATCGGTTCAAATAAGGCCTCGCTGTCCGCCACGCGACCGCCGGCAATCAACACTGGGGCCCCGTGGTGCACCGCAGATTCGACTTGGGCTTGCAATGAAGCGGCAGCTTGAGCAGAAGCCAGCGGCGCCAAAGTCGTGGCGAAATCAGCAGGGTCGCCTGGGTGATATTGGGCCCAAAGCGGTTTTAAGGCGGCTAAGAAGTCGTTTGCGACAGCGGCGTTGACGATGAAGCGTTTGGCGCTGGTGCAGACTTGTCCGGCATTACGCAATCGCGAATCGGCTGCGGCTTGAGCTGCTTGGCCAAGATCAGCATCAGCCAATACCACCAAAGCGTCATTGCCGCCTAGTTCCATGGTGGTTTTGGTCAAAGCGGCACCAGCTTCTTGGGCGATTTGGCGGCCGGCTTGCGGAGAACCAGTCAAGGCCACGCCTTGAACACGGTCATCGGCGATCATGGTGTTGATTTGTTCGCGAGTGGCAAACAGGTTGGCAAACGCTCCGGCTTCAACTGCAACAGCCACACAAGCGGCAAAGGCCAAGGCGCAACTAGGCACATTTGAGGCGTGTTTTAACACCACCGCGTTGCCTAACAAGAAGTTTGGCGCAAACACGCGCATCACTTGCGTATAAGGAAAATTCCAAGGCTCAATGGCTAAAACAATGCCGGTTGCTTGGGTCAATAATTCCGCACTGCCGCCTGCAAAGGGATAAGGACGCGGTGCCAATGCTTGCGGGCCGTTTGCGGCATAAAAGCGTGCAATGTTGGCGGCAGCATGGGCTTCAGCCAAGGCTTCTTGATGACGCTTGCCCATGTCGGCAGTGGCAAGTGCAGCGAGTTGTTCGGCACGATCATCGAAGGTTTGCGCGATTTGGGCGAGCTGCGCAGCGCGGTTGGCAACGGGTTCGTTGTAATGCCTGTGATAATAAGCATCCCCGGCGGTTAAGACGGCTTCGATTTCATTTGCGGTAGCATCAGGGTAAGTACTGGCGACAACGCCAGTATATGGATTGCGGCTTTGATACATGAATAATTCTCCTTTAAGCTTGACCAGCGGAGCCGAAGATTTGCAGGCGGGCTTGGACTTCTGCTTGGACTGCGGCTTGTTCCCATTCGGTAATCGCCGTGACATAAGGCTGTTGGGCGACGGTGGCATTTAATTGATCCCGGATCCGATTGGCGACATGATAGGCCATGTTTGAAAAGTAATTGATTTTGGCAATACCGCCTTTGATCATGTGCCGATAGTCATCATCACTCAAGCCAGATCCGCCGTGGACCACCAACGGCACCGCCACAGCTTCATGCAAGGCGGCCAAGCGCTGCCAGTTTAAGTGCGGCGTTTGACTGTAGACCCCATGCACCGTGCCAAAAGCCACCGCCAACATGTCCACGCCGGTATCGGCCACAAACTCCCGGGCCTCAACAGGATCAGTATAAGTAGCGCTTAAAGCTTGATAATCGACAGTGGTATCGACACTGTCACGCTGCATCGGCCCAAGCTCTGCTTCAACTGATGCGCTTAAAGCATGGGCGCAAGCGACGATGCGCTTGGTGTGCAGGCGATTGACGGCTAAGGGCTTGGCGGAGCCGTCATACATCACACTCGAGAAGCCGGTGTGCAAGGCTTGAATACAAACTGCAGGATCAAAGCCGTGATCCAAATGTACAGCAACTGGCACGCTGGCTTGCTCGGCAAGGGTCAGCAGGACTGGCGCCATTAAGTTTAAAGGGACGATATTTTGCGCGTGTTTTTGGGAAAGTTGCAAGATCACAGGCGAGTGTTGTGCCTGTGCTGCTTGGACCACGCCGCGGGCCATGGCAATATCGGTCACGTTAAACGCACCGACTGCATACCCGTGGGCAGCGGCGTGGTCGACCAGCGTTTTGGCAGTGGTTAACATCAGCGCACCTCCTGGTTGGCGTAAATCGTGGTTGGCAGCTGCAAAAGCTTGCCCAGTGCCGCAATACCGGCGATCACGTCGCCGTAAACCAAGGCGAAGTGTTGTTCCGTGCCGTGATCGATCAAGGCGTCAAAAACCGTTTCAACTGGCTGTTCCAATTGAATACGGGCCGAAACCCCATCAAATTGCGCCGGCGCGTCGATCGCCTTGCCGCGCAACGCCACAAGCGAATACGCGCCTTTGGCATCCACCGACACGCGCAACATTGTGACCACGCCAGGCTTCAAGACGAACTGAGGGCTCACAGGCATCTTCCGGTTGGGATGCACCGAAGCTTTCACGCCATATTTCAAGTTAGCATGCGCAAAAGCCGCGTAATCATGCCAAGCCGAAATCGTGTTATCAACTGGATCGAGGCTGGAAATTAGATCCAGCATGTCCACCGGTGCGCTTGGTGCCACGAGTTGTTGCAAGATATATTCTGACAAGGCGCCGTGGATATCGCATTCCATGGCTGTGGGCAAGCCTTCATCACATAACTGTGACCATACGGCGCCAGGCGCTGCGTGATAGTCATCGAAGAAGTCCGGCCAACACCGTGAGGCCAAGGCTTTGAAGCCATCACGCTTGGCCCATTGGCGCATCAAGGCGACGAACTTCACATAGCGGGTGGTTTCAGGCAAAGTCAGGTCCAAGTCGTCAAAATGCGCCGCAGCGTAAGTCAATTCATCGGCGTAAGCGGCTTGAGGCAAGGCTTCTGCCGCCTGAAAGGCAGTCTGGGTGCGGTAATGGATCAATTGGGTCCCAAACGTCGCCGCCAGTTTGGCTTCATCGGTACCAGAGAATGCAAAGCCAGTCGGAAAGGTCCCGACCACGCCGATAGTCAGCGCGGCCAGTTTGGCCCGTAACGTTGCCGCTTGGATAAACGTTTGCGTTTGTTTGATCACAGCTTGGTCCGTGGGGTCGCCATAAGCGAAGGTGAAAGCATGTGCATGGGTATGCAAGTAATTGCCAGTCGACATTAAGCCAATACTGCCGTTGAGGCGCAACCAGCCGCCAAGCGACGGTTCTTTAGAAGCTACCAGCAACATCGGGGTGGTAGGAAACTGCGCATGCACCGCCTCAATGAATTCAGCCCCGGTGAAGCTGGTGTTATGGAAAATGATCCCGGCAAAGGGACCTTGATCGTGCACAGCAGTTAAATAATCTGCCAATTCATCAAGATCGCCCAGGTTGTGCGGCGGTGTCACCACCGCGGCGTCTTGCAGCAAAGTCAGCATTTGTGTGTAGCGTTCATCAGCGGTTTTGGCATCAAATAAGCGGCGGACAACAGGGATATATAGTAGTGGTTGGGTCATATCAAGTTCCTCCTGATTGGTGGCGATCATTTTGCTGCAGCAGTGGCGGCAGCTTTGATCAGTTTGGTTTCAACATAGTCGGCGGGTTTTTGCAGATCAGCGTCAGCACTGATCAAGCCGATGTTGATCAAGTTGGTTTGCAGTTGCTGGTAGTATTTGGCCAAAGTGCCGTTAGCAATCAGCTGTTTGACTTGCTTGGCTGAATACAGCTTCTCAGTACTGGTGATCATCGGCTGCACGTCTTTTTCATCCATCGCCAGCACTTGCGCGATCCACTTGGCGGCATCCTTGCCGCCTTGATAACGGTAGTCCATGGCCTTAAACATTGCGGTGTCAAATTTTTTCACCAATGCGCTGTGTTGTTTGACAAAAGACTTGGTGGCGACCCAAGAACAAGGGAACGGGCTGTTGCTGGTGAAGTCGGCATCTTTGGCTAAGGTCACCGCCTGTTTGCCCAGCTTAGCTGTGATCTGGCTGGTACCAGGGGCCCAAGTGGCTGCTGCGGCGACTTTGCCGGAAATTAAGGCATTATTGATGGTGGCCGCTGACATCGACACGATCTTGACGTCGGATTCGGTCATGCCAGCTTTCTTTAATGCGGCATCTAAGATCATCTGGCTTGATGTGCCTTGGATCACGGCGACTTTCTTGCCTTTGAGCGATTTGATATCGCTGACGCCTTGCGCCTTGTCACCGATCACCTGATCTGAGGTGGATAAGCCGTCAAAGAACACGATTTGCGCTTGGCCTTTAGTGATGCTGCCTAAGACCCCAGGGCCGACTTCGGCAATGTCGATCGAGCCGGATTTCATGGCGGCTAGTTCTGCAGCGCCGTCGCTAAATTTGACAAGTTTCACATTCAAGCCTTGATCCTTGAAATATTGGGCTTTTTGGGCGATGGCAGCTAGGCCAACGGAATTGACAGCGTAGTTGTAGCCGATCTTGACGGTGGTTTGATCGCTTGTGCTGCGCTTGCTGCAGGCGGTCAAGCCAACAACGGCAAACAGCAATAATAATAAATAGGTCCAGAGATGTTTTCGCATAATGGGGAGCTCCTTTGTGGGGTGTTGGTTGAATGAAACCAAGCATAGCCGCGCAACCTTTAACCTAGCTTAAAATTCACCGAATTGGTCTGGTTGGGCAATTTAAGCCTGCTTTAAGCTAAGCTGCGCATAATGAGCAAAAAATCACGGAGGCTTGTTATGCAAATTCAAAAAGTTGCCAAGCGGCAAGTAATGCTGCCGCATGCGCAAAAGCATCATTGGACCAAAGGCTTATCCTTATGTCTATCGTTAGGCGTGGCCATCTTGGTATGGAGCTTGTTGGCCATTGCCCCAGCCACTGCCGATAGTTTTCCTAACTTATTGAAGGTCGCCCAAAGCGTTGGCACCATGATCAACAAAGGGGTGCTGTTTACCGATATTGGCGCCAGTTTATTTTCAGTGGGGTGTGGGTTTGCGCTGGGCTTTATCATTGCCTTGCCGCTTGCGATCGTGATGGCTTGGTATGCGCCGATCGAGCGCATCATCGGGCCTTGGATCCAGTTTATTCGCAGCATTCCGCCGCTGGCTTATGTGCCGCTGGTGGTGATTTCTGCCGGAATCGGGGCCAAAGCGCAGATCATTGTGATTACTTTAGCTACCAGCTTGGTGATGACCATCACGATTTACCAAGGGGTGCGCAACGTTGATCCGATTTATATCAAAGCCGCCAGAGTCCTAGGCGCCAAAGAACGCGACATTTTCCTACATGTCGTGATCCCAGCTACCACGCCATACATCATTACCGCGGTACGCTTAGGCGCGACGACGGCGTTGACGACGCTGATTGCCGCAGAAACCACTGGCGCTTCAGCTGGTTTGGGGATGCGGATCCAGTCGTTATCGCAGACTTTTGATACGGCGCCGATGATGATGTATATCATCTTGATCGGACTGATCGGCATTGCGATCGATCACGGGATCCGATTGATCGAACGGAGGGTGACCCAATGGCAAGCCAAGTAATTGAAATCAAACATTTAACCAAGCGCTACGCCAATGAGCGATTGGTATTAGACGATATCAGCTTAAGCGTGGCGCAGAATGAATTTATCACTGTCATCGGCCCCAGCGGCTGTGGCAAATCTACTTTGTTGAATATTATTGCCGGTTTGGAAACTGCCACCAGCGGCGTTGTATTGGATCACGGCCAACCAGTTGCCGGCACAGCACCGCAGCGCGGGGTGGTATTCCAACAATATGCGCTGTTTCCTTGGCTGACCGTGCGAGAAAATGTCGCTTTTGGTTTGAAAATGCAACGGCGGACTTCAGCAGATGTGATGGCTGAAGTGACCCGCTTCATTAAAATGGTGGGTTTGGCCGACTTTGCTGACAGTTATCCTAAAGACTTGTCTGGCGGGATGAAACAACGCGTCGCCATTGCCCGGGCTTATGCTGCCAACCCGTCGCTGTTGTTGATGGATGAACCATTCGGCGCTTTGGATGCACAAACGCGTGCGCAATTGCAAGGCGAGCTGCTGAATTTGTGGCAACAAGCACAAAAAACGTGTTTCTTCATCACCCATGATGTTGACGAAGCCATCATCCTCGGTCAAAAAATCGTTGTGATGGGGGCGCACCCAGGCCACATCAAAGCCGTCATTCCCGTAGACTTGCCATATCCGCGCAGCGTGGACACCCGCTTAAGCGAAGCGTTCTTGCAAATCAAACAGCAAGTGTGGGGGCTGGTTTACACTGACCAGGAGGCGGCGCATGACTAAATTATTAGTGGTGCACGGCGGCGGGCCAACGGCGGTGATGAATGCCTCACTTTTCGGCATCTTGGCTGCTGCCAGGGCTGCAGGCGTGGCTGTGGCTGGCGCCAAGTTTGGCATCGCCGGGATTCAAAGCGGCGCTTGGCAGCCGCTGCCTAAAGTGCCTTCAACCAAACTATTGACCACCCCTGGCAGTGTGCTTGGCTCATCGCGCACGCCGCTGACTGATGCAGATTATCCAAAGCTTGCCGCCTGTATCCATCACGCAGGCTTTAGCCATGTGTTGATGACTGGCGGCAATGGCACGCAAGCCACTGCGCGGCGTTTAGCCGCTGCTGGGGTGGCGGTGATCGGGGTGCCCAAGACCATCGACAATGATTTGGTAGGCGTTGATCATGCGCCGGGGTATTTAAGTGCCGCACGCTTCGTGGCGGCAACTGTCCAAGAAATCGCCGCTGATGTGGCTGCGCTGCCGATCCATGTGGTGATCGTCGAGGTGATGGGGCGCAATGCCGGTTGGCTGGCGGCTGCGGCCAGCTTGGCGCAGCCTGATCTGCTGTATTTGCCAGAGCAGGCTTTTGATGAAGCGGTGTTCTTGGCGCAAGTCGAGGCGATCGCAGCCCAACGCGGCGGAGCCTTGGTGGTGGTGCCTGAAGGCCTGCGTGATGCTGAAGGCCAATTGGTCGGTGTGTCACCACAGAATCGATACGCCGCTTCGATCAGCGCGTATTTGGCCAATTTGGTGATGACCAAGCTCCATCGCCGCGCCCGCAGTGAAAAGCCTGGTTTAGCCGGGCGTGCTTCGATTGCTTGGCAGGCCCCGCGTGACCAAGCTGAAGCGGTGGCAGTGGGCAAAGCTGCCGTCGCTGCGGCTTTAGCAGGCACTGATGGCGTGATGGTAGGCTTGACTCATGGTGGTGAAACGCCGCTGCTGCCACTTACGCAATGTCGCGGACAACGACCGCTTGCGCAAATTGTTCATCAATACGCACCACCCTGGCGTGACTCCAGCGTTCAAAGCCTGGCTGGCGCCGCTGCTGCCGCCATTGGCAGATTATGCGCGCTGATTGAAGATCCAAACCGTCAAAACAAGCGTCAAGGCCGGCAATGTCGGCCTTGACGCTTGTTTGGTATTGACGGATCCGGGCAAATTGCGGGCAAGACTCGCGGATCGTGCAAAGACGCTGTACAATGAAGTAATCGAAGTCAAGAACAGGAGAAGATTATTTGAGTGAACAATTAGTCGGGCGGATCATCGGCGGCATCAGCGGATTCTACGATATTCAAGTTGGTGATACCACATATCGCACCCGCGGTCGGGGCAAAATGCGCCAGCAGAAGATCACCCCGTTAGTCGGTGATTTTGCCGAATTCACCCCAGCAGACGGGACAGATGACACCGGGTACTTATTGCGCATCAAGCCGCGTACCAACGCTTTGGTGCGCCCGCCAGTGGCCAATATCGATCAGGCCATCTTAGTGGTGGCGGCAGCCGAGCCGGATTTTGACACCAACTTGTTGGATCGCTTCTTGATTTATCTGGAAGGTAAAAATATCCACGCGCAAATCTATTTGACCAAGACTGATTTGGTGTCTGTCCAACGCTTGGCTGAAATCAAGGCGTCGTTAGCCGGTTATGCGCAAATCGGTTATCAAAGCTTCTATTCGCTGCCGCCTTTTGCTGAAGGCACACTGGCGGCGGTGCGCGAGACTTTCGCTGAGCGGCTGACGATTTTCACCGGCCAAACTGGCGCAGGCAAGTCGACGCTGATCAATCATTTGGTACCAGGGTTGACCATTGCTACCGGCGAGATTTCCAAAGCCTTGAATCGTGGGAAACACACGACGCGCTCAACGGATCTTTATCCGGCCAATGGCGGGCTGGTAGCAGATACACCAGGGTTTTCGTCTTTGGGTTTGTTGGATGTGACCTTGGATGATTTGCGGGATCGCTTTCCTGAATTCAAGGCTTTGGCTGCGCAGTGCAAGTTTCGCGGCTGTCAGCATCTTTCAGAACCGGCTTGTGCGGTGAAAGCGGCGTTAGCCCAAGGCAACCTCATGCAAAGCCGTTATGACGATTATGTGCAGTTTCACACCGAACTGGCAGGGCAGCGGCCGACTTATCGCAAATAAACAGAAAGCAGGGATATTATGAGAATTGCCCCATCGATTTTAAGCGCGGATTATGCCAATTTACAACGCGACGTGGCTCAAGTTGAGCAAGCCGGCGCTGATTTGTTGCATGTGGATATCATGGATGGCCATTTTGTGCCCAATCTGACTTTTGGCCCAGGCATTGTTTCGGCGCTGCGCCCGGTGACAAATTTGCCGCTTGATGTGCACTTGATGGTGTCAGATCCTGGCCAATGGATCGCGCCTTTTGCCCAAGCCGGCGCCGATACCCTGCTGGTGCATGTTGAAGCCACGCCGCATATTGCGCGGATGGTGCAATTGATGCACAAACATGGCGTCAAAGCCGGCGTGGTGGTCAACCCAGGCACGCCGTTGAGCAGCTTAGAAGAATTATTGCCGCAAGTTGATCAAGTCTTGGTGATGACGGTTAATCCAGGCTTTGGCGGTCAGCAATTCCTGCCGGCAATGGCGGATAAAGTCGCCCGCTTGGCCAAGGTGCGAGAGGCGTTAGGGTTGCATTTTGACATTGAAGTCGATGGCGGGATCAATGACCACACGGCCAAAATGGTGGCCGAAGCCGGCGCAGACATCGCCGTGGCGGGTTCGTTTGTCTTCAAAGGCGATCCGGCGCACCAGTTGGAATTGCTCAAGGCGTTTGGCAAATGAGTACGCTGAATTTATTGCTCGGCGGGCCTAAAGCGTTGTATCCCGCTGCTTGGCAGGCGCTGTCTGGCCAGTGGGTCGGAGTCGATCGCGGCAGTCTGCACTTGCTTGAAGCCGGCATCACGCCGAAATTTGTCGTCGGCGACTTTGATTCATTGACTTCAGCGGAGTATGCGCAAGTGCGCCAAGCTGTGGCTGAAGTGCATACCGCGCCAGCCGAAAAAGATGAAACCGACACCGAAATGGCCGTGCGCTTGGCTTTTGACACGCATCAAGCCACAAATGTGCGCTTAGTCGGGGCCACCGGCGGGCGGCTGGATCATTTGCTGGCCAACTTGTTCTTGCCCACCCAGCCGCGCTTTGCTGAATATACCAACCGCATCGCCATGTTGGATGCGCAGAATTTCGTGCAATTCTACCAGCCAGGGACTTATACCCTTGACGTGCAAGATGCGTATCATTACCTCGGTATCGTGCCGCTGACGGCTGTGGCGGATCTCAACATTTCAGGGGCGAAGTATCCTTTGGCGCATTGGTCCAGCCAGACGCCGTTTAGTTGGGCGTCAAACGAGTTTATTGGCCAGCAGCCGGTGACCATCGCTTGGCAACAAGGTATCGTCGCCGTCGTATACAGCCATGATCGGCGCGGGCAGAAATTGGATAATTAGGTCATTTCTAACATGAACAGATCAATTTCGATTGCTCGGCTTAACGGTTAGGACGGCGAAATATCTTGTAACACCAAATGACACAAAAGCCCCCACATTGCATGCAGTGTAGGGACTTTTGTGTCATTTGTTAGAGCAGTTTGATGATTGAGGCGACATCCAATCATCTAGTCTAATTTGTTTGATTGCGCGATTCATTATCCTGATACGAACGATGTAGGACAGGGGTTGCGTAGGGGCGCGGTGCGGCAAGACGGTCAGGCCGTGAAACGATCAGCGACGTGAGACAAGTGGTTTGTGCTTGGCTCGCGTCGCTGATCGCGGCAACTTTTGAGATTTGCAAGGCGAGCCGCAGGCGAGCGCAAAGCTCAAAAGTTAGGCGTAAAACGCGCGTTTCTCAGCGCGGTTGAAGCCGGCCGCACTGCCTGCGCCGTCTTGCCGCACCGCGCCCCGAAGCAGCCCCTGTCCGGGCCTGGGCAAGCACCAAGTCCGAGCATGATACGATTGTGGTCTTCGTCGAGCTGCGTGGCGCAACGCGGGTGCGGTTAGCTACGCCATCGCACTCGGGGCAAAGTACGCCCCAATCACGATGGCTAGGCTACCCGACCCGCTAAGTGCGCGCCACTTCGCTCTGGTCATCGTCGAGCTGCGCAAAGCAACGCGGCGTGATATAAGTCGTGACGCCACTTGGGCATAAATCGCCCAAATGTCATCCCATCTTATATCCACCGCTAAAAGCGGGCTGCTCCGCTCTGGTCAAAAAAAGCCCCGACGCGAGGCCGGGACTTTTTTGTATCTCCGGATTAGACCCGGGTCACTTTACCTGATTTAAGTGCGCGAGCGGAAACCCAAACGCGCTTCGGCTTACCATCAACTAAAATGCGAACCTTTTGGAGATTTGCTTTCCAAGCGCGCCGGCTAGAATTCAAAGCGTGGGAACGCTTGTTGCCAAACACGGTGTGGCGCCCGGTGATTACGTCTTTTGCCAAAATGCTGACCTCCTTGCTTATTCGCCATCTGCGAATTTTTCACTAGACCAACTTATCATAACCACAGATGGTTTGCAAGAAGTTTTGCAAAGGAAAATTACTTGACAGGCGAAAACCCGGGATAAAATGACAAAGAACACGGCATATGCTAAACTAGTTTGGAAATACTCTGCGTAGTATCGCAAAAGCCTGGCTTTTGAATAGGAGGTCAACATCATGGCGGTCAAAATCAAGACCAAATATGGGATCATCGACATTTCCAACAACGTCATTGCGACGGTGGTGGGTGGCGCCGCGACAGATATCTATGGTATCGTCGGCATGGCCAGCCGCAATCAGATCCGTGATAATCTCAATGACATTCTCAATCGTGAAAATTATGCGCGCGGCGTGGTCGTGCGTCAACAAGACAATGGTGTGACAGTTGAAGTCAACATCGTGGTAGGTTACGGCACGAAGATTTCCGAAGTCTGCCGCAACGTTCAAGACAAAGTCAAATACAACTTGGAATCGATGCTTGGGGTGACAGCCAACACTGTTACCGTCATCGTACAAGGTGTGCGCGTGTTAGGCGACTAAAGCGCACTAGAGATTGGCAAGCAATCGTTTGCACTGGAGGATCAGGTAGTGGAAGTAGCAGAAATCAATGCGGCGAAATTCTCAGACATGATTCGCGTTGCGGCACATCGCATCGCCAAGAATGCTGAATTCGTCAACTCATTAAACGTGTTCCCGGTTCCCGATGGTGACACTGGTACCAACATGAATTTGACGTTTCAAACCGGCGCCAAAGCCGTGTTAGAAGCTGATTCAGATCATGTCGGCGAACTGGGCAAGAAGTTAGGCAAGGGCCTGCTTATGGGCGCTCGCGGCAACTCAGGGGTCATCAGCTCCCAATTGTTCCGCGGTTTTGCCAAAAGTGTCGAAAACAAGCAAAGCTTAACGGCTCAAGACTTGGCCGACGCTTTTGCCAGCGGCGTGGAAACGGCGTATAAAGCTGTGATGAAGCCGGTGGAAGGCACGATTTTGACCGTTGCTCGAGAAGGCGCCAAGGCCGGCTTAAAAGCCGCCAATGACACCACCGACTGTGTCGTGGTGATGACGGCGGTGGTTAAAGGCGCCAAGCGCGCCTTGGCCAAGACGCCAGACTTGCTGCCGGTGTTAAAAGAAGTCGGCGTCGTTGATTCTGGCGGCCAAGGCTTGTGCTTCATCTACGAAGGCTTCAAAGAAGGCTTAAGCGGCAAAGCAGATGACAACGAATACGTGCCAGACGAAGCCGAAATGAATGAAATGGTCAACGCCACGCATCATCAAGGCGCCCAAACCAAGCTGAACCCAGACGATATCGTTTACGGCTACTGCACGGAAATGATGGTGGAACTTGGTGTCGGTGACGGCCCGAAGAAGCCTTTTGATTATGAAGTGTTCCGCGGCTATCTCAACGGCTTAGGCGATTCCACCTTGGTTGTGGCAGATGACGAAGTGGTCAAAGTCCATGTCCACACCGAACATCCTGGCACCGTCTTCAAGTACGGCCAGCAATTCGGGGCCTTAGCCAAGATCAAAGTCGATAACATGCGCTTGCAACACGAAAGCATCATCGAACGCGAAGAACAATATCAAGAAGCGGCTAAAGAAACGCCTTTGGCAGACTCTGCGGTGGTGGCCATTGCCGCCGGTGCGGGCTTGGCAAAGTTGTATGAAAGCTTAGGGGTCAGCTACGTCTTAAACGGCGGGCAAACGATGAACCCATCGACGAATGACATCTTAGAAGCAGTGACTGCCGCGCACGCCAAGCAAGTGATCGTGTTGCCGAACAACTCTAACATCTTCATGGCCGCTTCTGAAGCTGCCAAAGCCGCCGACGTTGACGTGGCGATCGTCAAATCCCGCACCATCAACCAAGGACTCACGGCGATGTTGGGGTATAACCCAGAAGCCAGCTTAAGCGAAAACCAAGAAATGATGAGCGAAGAATTGCAGAACGTGGTTTCCGGTTCGGTGACGCGCGCGATTCGCGACACCACTATCGACGGCTTAACCATTCACACCAATGACTGGATGGGCATCATCGACGGGTCGATCAAAGTCACCAATGTTGATCGCATCACGGCCACAGTCGAAATGGTCAAGCAAATGCTGGACGAAGATTCCGAGATCATCACGGTGATCGTAGGCGCAGACGGTTCTAAAGCCGAGGCCGAAACCATCAGCGAACACATCCAAGCCTTAGATGACGACTTGGAAGTCGAGATCCATCAAGGCGATCAGCCGGTTTACCCATATCTGATCTCAGTCGAATAAACTAACAGGCCGCGGATCCGCGGCCTGTTTCGTCGATATCATTGACCATAAAGGAGGCGAAACGATGTCTTTGAACGATCCCGTAACGGTGTTGCCTGGCGTGGGACCCAAGCGTCAAGCGGCCTTAGCCAGCTTGGGGCTGGAAACTGTAGGCGACTTGCTGTTTTATTTCCCGTTTCGGTATGCTGATTTGCAAGTTAAAGACTTGGCAGAAGCCGCCGATCAAGAGAAGCTGACGATCAAAGGCGTCGTCGTGGCCCCGCCGGTAGTCAGCCGCTTTGGCCCGCACAAGAATCGCCTCAATGTGCGGGTGCAAGTCGATCACGCTGTGGTGATGGTGACGTTTTTCAACCAGCCTTGGCTTAAAGACAAGTTTGACCAAGGTACTGAAGCGGCGATTTATGGCAAATGGGACGCCAAGCGCCACACCATGACTGGGATGAAGGTGTTGGCCACTCAAACCCAAGATGCGCCTTCTTTGGCCGGGATCTATCCAGCCAACAAGAACATCCGCCAGTCGACCATTGTTGAGTTGATCAAAGCCGCGTATCAGCGCGACGGCGACAATATTTACGACGTGGTCCCCCAAGCGATCCGCACCCGCTTCAAACTATTGACAGACGCGCAAATCGTTCATGGCATGCATTGGCCAGACACTGCCCAAGAAGCCAAAGCCGCCAGACGCTCGGCGATTTTCCGCGAGTTCTTCTTGTTTGAAGCCCAGATCCAAGCGCTGCGCCAAGACAATGCCATGACGCAAAACGGCTTGGCGATTCCCTATGACAATCAGCAGGTGCGCGCGCTGATCAAGACGCTGCCTTTTGCCTTGACCGATGCGCAAAAGCGGGTGGTCAATGAGATCTGTGCAGACATGTTGCGCCCGACGCATATGAATCGCTTGTTGCAAGGGGATGTCGGCTCTGGTAAAACGATCGTGGCGGCAATCGTGATGTACGCGGCGATCACCGCGCGTTATCAAGCCGCCTTGATGGTGCCAACGGAAGTCTTGGCTGAACAGCACTACGCCAAGCTCAGCAAGTTATTCGCTGATTTCCCGGTCAACGTGGCGCTGCTTACGGGCAGCACCAAGGCCAAAGACAAGCGCCAGCGCCAAGCGGAGCTGGCCAGCGGCGAAATCGATTTGGTGATTGGCACCCATGCCTTGATCCAAAAAGGCGTGGATTTCTCGGCTTTGGGCTTGGTGGTAATCGACGAGCAGCACCGCTTCGGGGTGCAGCAGCGCAAAGTGCTGCAAGACAAAGGCTTGCATCCGGATCTGCTGGCGATGACTGCCACGCCGATTCCGCGGACGCTGGCTATCACCACCTATGGCGAAATGGATGTGTCAGTGATCGATGAACTGCCCGCCGGCCGCAAGCCCATTACCACCAGTTGGGTGCGCAAGAATCAACTGGGGCGGGCTGTCGAACTGATGCGCCAAGAGTTAGCCGCTGGCCATCAAGTGTTTGCCATTACCCCATTGATCGCCGAATCTGAGAAAATCGACTTGCAAAACGCCGAGCAGCTATATGAAGACATGAATAAAGCGTTTGGCCAACAGCATCAAGTGGCCTTGTTGCATGGGCAAATGAAACCAGACGAAAAAGACACCATCATGCGCGCCTTTTCCGCCGGGGAAATCGATGTGCTGGTGTCGACGACGGTGGTTGAAGTTGGTGTGGATGTGCCTAATGCCACGGTGATGGTGATTTTTGACGCTGATCGCTTCGGCTTGGCGCAATTGCATCAACTGCGCGGGCGCGTTGGGCGTGGTAAGGCAGCGGCGTATTGTATCTTAGTGGCCGACCCCAAGAATGATATGGGCGTCGAGCGGATGCAAACGATGGTGTCAACTACCGACGGCTTCAAGCTGGCGGAGAAGGACTTGGAACTGCGCGGCTCAGGCGATATTTTCGGCGACAAGCAGTCGGGGCTGCCGGAATTCAAGCTGGCTGACCCGGTGGCAGACTTTCCAACGCTGGCTGCGGCGCAACAAGTGGCTGCGGCGCTGTTTAAAGCCGACGCCAGCTTGTCCGGCCCAGAACTGGCACCGCTGCGCGCTTACTTGGCCCGCTTGCAAAAGCAAGTCGGCAGCTTGGATTAGACTTTGGAGGGAAGAAATAGATGAAAATTGCTGTAGATGCTATGGGTGGCGACCACGCGCCAGAAGTTGTGATCCAAGGCGTGTTGCGGGCCCGTGACGAATATTCAGACGTTGAGTTCATACTCTTCGGTGATGAAGCCAAGCTTCGCCCGCTGATCGATTCAGATGCGCACATCACCATCGTGCACACCACCGAAAAAATTGAAAGCGACGATGAGCCAGTACGTGCCGTGCGCCGCAAGAAGCAAGCGTCGATGGTGTTGGCGGCCCAAGCGGTCAAAAACGGTGAAGCCGATGCGGTGTTCTCCATGGGCTCCACTGGTGCGTTATTGGCGTGCGGCTTGTTTGTGGTCGGACGCATTCGCGGGATCGATCGCCCAGGCTTGATGCCGACGCTGCCAACAGTTGACGGCAAAGGCTTCATCATGTTAGACGTTGGCGCCAATGCTGAAGGCAAGCCGCAGCAGCTGGTCAGTTACGCGGTGATGGGTGACTTCTATGCCCGCGACTTGCGCGGGTTGGCTAAGCCGCGCGTGGCGTTGTTAAACAACGGCACCGAGCCCAACAAAGGCGACACACTGCATCAAGAGACTTTCAAGCTGCTTGAAGCCTTGCCTGACATCAACTTTATCGGCAACATCGAATCCGATAAGCTGTTGCAAGGCGTGGCCGATGTGGTGGTCACCGATGGCTTTACCGGCAACGCCGCACTGAAAGCCACTGAAGGCACCGCCAAAACGATCTTGAAGCTGGTAAAGTCGGCAATTATGGATTCTGGCATCAAAGGCAAGCTGGGCGGCTTGTTGCTCAAAGACGGCATCAAGTCGATTGCCAGCACTTTTGATGTGTCCAGTTATGGCGGTGCAGTATTGTTGGGCTTGCAGGCGCCAGTGGTCAAAGCCCATGGCGGCGCCGACGCAGATGCGGTGTATTACACGATCCGCCAGATCCGCACGATGGTGGCCAATGATACGGTGGGTAAGGTGAAAGACTACTTTGCACGACAATCCGATGAGTTGGCGTAGACAAAGCCGTTAAAAACCGCTATATTAGAGTGCGTGTTAAGAAACGGAGGACCGTCATGACTGAGCAAGAAGTATTCGCAAAGATTTCAGGTTTGATCCAGGATCATTTCCAAACCCCAGCATCCCAGATCACCAACGACCTGAACTTCAAGAAGGACTTGGATGCTGATTCGATCGATATCGTTGAGTTCGTATTAGAGCTTGAAGATACTTTCGGCGCCGAGATCCCTGATGAAGATGCGGAAAACATTGTGACTGTTGGCGACGCTGTGAGTTACGTCATGGCCCATCAAACCAAATAAACAGTTCGTCCGGCAAAAGCCGGACTTTTTTTGTCCCCAGAGCGGAGCAGCCCGAACTTAGCGATGTGTGTAAGACGGGATGACGGTTGGGCGTACTTGGCCCAAGCGGCGTCACGGCTTACACACAATCGCGTTGGGCTGCGCAGCTCGACGAAAACCAGAGCGGAGTGGCGCGTTCTTAGCGGGTCGGGAAGCCTAGCCATGACACTTGGGGCGTGGGCTTGGCCCCAAGTGTCATGGCGTAGCTAACCGCACCCGCGTTGCGCCACGCAGCTCGACGAAGACCCCAGAGCGAAGCAAAGCAGTTTTATCTCACGCCGCGTTGCTTTGTGCAGCTCGACGAAGACCACAGTGTAAGCTTGGGGGTCGGGCCAAGGAAGCGGCGCGCCGCGGGGGTCGCGGATTGGCGCAGGCTGCGCGGCCGGCTTCAACCGCGCTGAGGCGCGCGCGTTTTACGCCTAACTTTTGAGCTTTGCCTCGCCTGCGGCTCGTTTGCAAATCTCAAAAGTTGCCGGGTGCGATGTCCCACAAGCCTCGCCTCTAGCTGCGCTGCGCTTGCGTCGAAGCGAGGCTTGTGGGACATCGCACCACTCGCGGCCTGACCGATCCGCGAGCCCCGCGTCACACCGCTTCCTTGGCCCTGGGATGGTGGTGGCAGGTTAGATATTGATTGATTAACGAATTGCTGGCAGCGTTCTGGCAGCGCAAAAGTTGCAACACAGCCGCCTTGTGAAATTTCACAAGCGTATTCGTCGCAAAGATAATGGCGTGACACTTACAACGACAAGCGAAGGCGCGATTGTTTCACGTGAAACACTTAATTGTGTACAACCAATATGGCGTCGTCGGGCGTTTTTGGCTTGTGCAGTGTGCTGTGGCTTAAAGCAGCGGCATCAGCGTGGGAAATCCGTATCCCAGCGCGATTGCAGGTGTTATTTTGAGTGCGGTCTTGTATAATAGAACAGAGAATCTAAGGAGGAAGATATAATTTATGGTCGCTTCAGAATTTGTTTCAGAACTTAGGAATCGATACGGGATCGAGTTTCATGACCTGACCATCCTTGATGAAGCGTTCACGCATTCCTCTTACGTCAACGAGCATCAGGAATTGGGCCTTAAAGATAACGAACGCCTTGAGTTTCTGGGCGATGCGGTGTTGGAACTCACTGTCAGCGATTATTTGTATCGGCAATATCCGGATCTGCCAGAAGGTAAATTGACGCGGATGCGCGCAGCGATCGTGCAAACCAAGAGTTTCTCGGCATTTTCCAAAGAGGCGCACTTTGATCAATATATTCGCTTGGGCAAAGGTGAAGAGAACGCCGGTGCTCGCAAGCGCAAGACGTTATTGGAAGACTTGTTTGAAGCGTTCAATGGCGCGTTGTACTTGGATCAAGGCCGCGAAGCCGTGATCGACTTCGTGTCCAAGGTGATCTTTCCAAAGATCGCCGCGGGCCAGTTTGACGCCAATATGGACCATAAGACTGCTTTGCAGGAGTTCTTACAGCAAGACGGTGAAGTGAATATTGAATATCACTTAATCAGCGAAACCGGCCCGGCACACGCGCGGGAATTCGCTGTTGATGTGGAAGCTGAAGGCAAAGTCTTGGGCTCTGGCGTCGGCAAGAATAAGAAGGCCGCAGAACAAGCCGCAGCCCAGGCTGCCCTTGAGGAACTACAAACCCAAAGCGACGAAAACCAGAGCGGAGCAAAGCGGGTTTAGCGGTTGAGATAAGGCGGGATGACGTTTGAGCGGTTTGTTCCCAAGCGGCAACACGGCTTATCTTCTGTCCTTGCTTGGCCTCACGCGAAGCAAGGCTTAGCACCATAGCGACGCCATTGTGGCGTTTGATGAAGGAGTATCACGCATGCAGTTAAGAGAACTCTCGATCAACGGCTTCAAGTCATTTGCAGATAAGACGTCGATCGAATTCGTCCCTGGACTGACTGGAATCGTTGGTCCTAACGGTAGTGGGAAAAGCAACATCACAGAAGCCATCCGCTGGGCGCTTGGTGAACAAAGTGCCAAAAGCCTGCGCGGGGAGAAAATGGGCGATGTGATTTTTGCCGGTACCGCCACGCGGCCGCCGCTTAACCGGGCCGAAGTGACGATGACGTTTGATAATTCCGATGGGTATTTACCTGATCAGCCGGCGACGGTGTCTGTCTGTCGCCGGCTTTATCGTGATGGCGAATCTGACTTTCTGATCAACAATCAAGCCGTTCGCCTTAAAGATATCGTCGATTTGTTCATGGATTCCGGTCTCGGGAAGGAAAGCTTCTCCTTTATTTCCCAAGGCCGTGTTGAAGCCATTTTTAATTCCAAACCAGAAGACCGCCGCGGCATCATTGAAGAAGCCGCCGGCGTGTTCAAGTACAAGCAGCAAAAGTCCAAAGCCGACAAAGAGCTGCAAGAAACCGATGACAACTTAGACCGCGTCAACGATATCGTGCAAGAATTGCATCGGCAATTGACGCCGCTGGAAGAACAAGCGTCGATTGCACGCGACTATGAGCGGCAAACCAAAGACTATCAAACCGCGCATAAAGCCGTGTTGGCCATTGAGATCCATCAATTGGCTGAAGAACAAGCGGCCACCAAGGCCCAAAGTAAAGTCACTGCGCAATTGTTGAGCGGCTTGAAAGCCAAGATCGCCACGCTTGAAGCGCGCTCTGAGCAAATGACTGCGCAAGACAGCCAGTACGAAAGCCAAGTTGCGGCGCTTAATGACACTGTGTTAAGCACCTCGATGCGTTTAGAGAACTTGACTGGTGAAACCAAGTTGTCTTCAGAACGCGCCAACAACGCGCAAAGCCAACTGGCCGACTTGCAAGAACAATTGGACAATGCCACTAAAGCCGCCGCAGAAGCGCAAGAACAACTGGCTGCTTTAGCCGACAAACAAAAGACCCAAGCCGATGAACTCACAGCCGCCCAAAAGGCGTTGAAAGCCGTTGAATCCGCCAGCTTGTCGCCTGAAGCGTTAAACGCGCAATTGGACGCTGCCCAAGCGACGTATATCGACTTGTTGCAACAACAAGCCACAACCAATAACCAGTTGTCTGCTGCCAAAAAAGACCAGCAAGTGGCCCAGAACCAATCTCTGGCACAAAGCAGCCGCCAGCGCGAATTGCAAACGCGAGTGCGCGAGGCCAAGCAGAATCAAGCGGCGTTGAAAGAAGCCGTCGCGACCCAACAAGCCGCCTTGGCCCAAGCCCAAGCTGCTCAGGCTAAGGCGCAAAGTGCGCAAACGGCAGCCGAAACTGCAGTCAGCGATTTGAACCAGCGCTATCAACAAGCGCTGGGAATCTATCAAAGCAGCAAATCGCGTTATGAAACACTTAAAGAGCTCAAAGAAGACTACCAAGGCTTCTTTGCCGGGGTCAAAGCCGTGTTGCAACACAAGCAGCAATTGCCAGGGGTAGTTGGGGCAGTCGCGGAATTGCTCACGGTGCCTAAAGAATACCAATTGGCTTTTGATATTGCCTTAGGCGCCTCGCTGCAATCGATCGTGACGCAAGACGAGCATGCTGCCAAGCAGGCGATCACGTACCTGAAGCGCCAGCGCGCCGGGCGGGCGACTTTTCTGCCGATCAGCGTCATTAAGCCGCGGCAGCTGCCGGCCAATATCGTCGCGCAGCTGCAACAGATGGCTGGCTTTTGCGGCGTAGGCGTTGATTTGTTGCGCTATCCGGCGCAAGTGGCTGATATCATGGCCAATTTGGCCGGCAGCTTAGTGGTGGTTGACAACCTTGATCACGGCGTCACAATCGCCAATTTGCTGCACCATCGCTATCGCATCGTTACCTTAGACGGCGACTTGTTAAACGTCGGCGGCTCCATGTCCGGCGGCCAAGTGCATAAGCAAAATGGCACCTCACCTTTGGCGCGCACTCAAGAAGTCCAAACCTTAGCGGCGCAGCTCAAGCAAATGACTCAAACCTTGCAAGCCACGCGCCAGCAGCTTGACGACTTGCAAGCCCAAGCAGCCGCTGCATCAAGCGACTTGACCCAAGCGTCTACTCAAGCCGCGTCATTGCAAGCGGCGGTGAGCTCACAAGAAGCGCAGCTGGCCACGGCCACCGCGACGCTTGAACAACTGCAGCGCCAACTCAAAGCATTAGGCTTAAGTGCCGCTGCGCCAGAAGACTATGATGCGCAAATCAAAGCCCTTGAACAACAAGCAGCAACCATCGCCACCAAACTTGCAGCGGCCCAACAAAGCCTGCAGCAGCACAAAGCAGACGTGGCCAGTGCTGCCAGCGCCCAAGCGTCACAACAAGCGGCGTTAAGCGAACACAAAGCGCAAGTCGCCGTGCTTAAAAGCGCCCAAGAAACCACCGCTAACCAACAAGCCCAATGGCAAGCCAGCTTAGATCAAGCCACAGCCCGGCGGCAAAGCCTGACGCAGCGCGTGGCCAAGATCAAAGAAGCGGCGCAAACCAACACTGCCAGCACCAGTGATCGCCAAGCGCAAATCAAACGGCTCAAAGCTGAGTTGGCTGCGCATAAGCGCAAGCTGACAGAATTGACCCAAACCAAAGCGGCCAATCGCGGGGAGTTGTCTAAAGTCTCTGCTGAGATCAACACCGCCAACCGGCAGCAAAACACCGCCATGGCTGATGCACAGCAGCAAGCCGTGGCGTTAAACCGCATCAAGTTAAACTTGGATTCGCGCTTGAACACGCTGGCTGAAGACTATCAGCTTAGCTTTGAAGCAGCGTATGCGGCCAAAACCGTTGAAGATGCAGACTTGCCGATGCTCAAAAGCCGCTTGAAACTGTTAAAGCGCGGCTTAGATGAGCTGGGTCCAGTCAACCCTAACGCGATTGCCGAATATGACAACGTCAAAGCCCGGTACGACTTCTTGACCAAGCAGCAAAACGACTTGTTGGATGCCAAGCAGCAATTGCTGGACACCATGGGCGAGTTGGATGAAGAAGTCCGCAAACGCTTCAAGACCATGTATGATGCGACTGACTTGGCCTTTCAAGACATTTTCCCGAAGATGTTTGGCGGCGGGCATGCGCATTTGAGCTTGACGGATCCGGATGACTTGTTAAACACTGGCATCGAGATCTCGGCACAGCCGCCTGGCAAGAAGCTGTCGCGGCTTTCCTTGCTGTCTGGTGGGGAACGGGCGCTAACGGCGATCGTGTTGTTGTTTGCGATCCTGCAGGTGCGGCCGGTGCCGTTTAGTATCTTGGATGAAGTTGAAGCCAGCCTTGATGATGTGAACGTGAATCGCTTCGGCGAATTCTTGAAGCATTACGCCACTGACACGCAATTTATTGTGATCACCCACCGCCGCGGCACGATGCTGGCGGCTAACGTCTTGTACGGGGTGACCATGCAAGAGTCAGGCGTCAGCCGGATGATGGCCGTGTCGTTAGACCAAGCCACCAAGAAACTCTCCTAGGAGGCAATTATGGGATTATTTGATCGAATCAAGAAGGCGTTCACCGGCGAACCGGAAACGCCTGAAACACAAAAATATGATACCGGCTTGGAGAAGTCGCGGACGACTTTTGCCGAGCGGCTGAATGCTTTGTTCGCCAACTTCCGCACCGTTGACGAAGCCTTCTTCGACGATTTGGAAGAAATGCTGATCGGCGCCGATGTTGGCTTTCAAACAGCTGTTGACCTCACCGATTCTTTGCGCGAAGAAGTGAAGCTCAAGAATGCCAAGAAAGCCGAAGACGTGGCGCAAGTCATTGTCCAGAAACTTGTGGACTTATATGGCGAAGCTGGCAGTGATGAAGACAACACCTTGCATTATGCCGAATCCGGCCCGACAGTGTTCTTGTTCGTCGGCGTCAATGGCGCAGGCAAAACGACTACGGTGGGCAAATTGGCCCATCAGCTCAAAGATCAAGGCCGCTCGGTGTTATTAGCTGCTTGTGACACGTTTCGGGCCGGGGCCATTGAGCAGCTGCAAGAATGGGGCCGCCGCGATGGGGTGCCAGTGGTTGCCAGCGCCGCCGGATCCGATCCGGCCAGCGTGGTGTTTGATGCCGTCAAGAAGGCCAAAGCCGAGCAGTATGACGTGTTATTAGTCGACACCGCCGGCCGCCTGCAGAATAAAGTCAACTTGATGAAAGAACTGGACAAGATCAAGCGTGTGATCGTGCGCGAATTGCCAGATGCGCCGCAAGAAGTCTTGTTGGTCTTAGACGCCACCACCGGCCAGAATGCGTTGAGCCAAGCCAAGCAGTTCAATGAAACCACAGACATTTCCGGCATTGTCTTGACCAAACTTGACGGCAGCGGCAAAGGCGGCATCGTCTTGGCCATTCGCAACGAGTTGCATGTGCCGGTGAAGCTGGCTGGTTTAGGCGAAGGCATGGACGACTTGCAGATCTTTGACCCGACGAAGTTCGCTTATGGACTGTTTAAGGGCTTGATTAATACCCCGGCGAAACACGACGATTAATTTCAAAGCGGGTTGCTCCGCTTTGGTTTTCGTCGAGCTGCGCAACCCAACGCGATTGTGTGTAAGGCGTGACGCCGCTTGGGCCAAGTACGCCCAAACGTCATCTCGTCTTACCCGCATCGCTAAATTCAGGCTGCTCCGCTTTGGGGTACACAAAAACTCCCGCTTGCGACTGATGCAAGCGGGAGTTTTGTCAATTATTATGCAGTTTGGAGCTTGCGTTCGCGCCCTAAAACGACCTGCAGTACGATCAACACCACATAGGCGATGATCACGTATAATAGCCAGTTGCCGGTGGTGACGGTGCTGGCAAACCAGTACTTCTGCCATGCCGTGTTGCTCATCACCCAGTAGAACACTGCAGCGGCGATTAAGCCGAGCGTGTTGAGTATTGCAAAGAACCAGAGATTGCCGTTTTCATGATTGCCTAGATAGATCAGGCTGAACACTAAAGTCCATGCCCACCATCCACACAAGGCGGCGACGACACCCCAATATAGAATCGTTGCGACCATAACTTTCCCTCCCGTGCATCAGTATGCCTACATTCTAACATGTTTGTAAGCGCAATAGGTAGATTTTGTGAAAGTTCTAACGACCGACGCTGGGATATTGACGATTCGCCGTGATACCGGTATTCTGAAAGAAGTGTAGAATGAGGGATAATTATGGAAATTGAGAAGAATAACCGCATGAACTCGCTGTTTGAATTTTACGGCGCGTTGTTAACCGATAAGCAACACAGCTATTTGGAGTTGTACTATGGCGATGATTACTCACTAGGCGAAATCGCCACGGAATTTGATGTGTCGCGCCAAGCGGTGTATGACAACATTCGCCGGACTGAAGCCAGCTTGGAAGAATATGAGAGCAAGCTGCATTTGTTGGCGAATTATCAAGCGCAGAATCAAAGCGTCGACAGCCTGGTGCGCTATGTGCGCGAACACTATCCTAACGATGCGGAGTTATCCAAGCGCTTGATGCGCGTGGCTGATCAAGCAGCAAGATAAATGCAGGCTGTCACGCAGCCTTGAAACAAGGAGAAAATAATGGCATTTGAAGGTTTATCAGAACGATTACAGAAAGCTTTTGCCGGCTTGCGGCGCAAAGGCAAAGTCACCGAAGCGGACGTGCGCGATTCAATGCGCGAGATCCGCTTGGCACTGTTAGAAGCCGATGTTAACTTTGGCGTCGTCAAAGAATTCGTCAAGAACGTTCGGGAAAAGGCCGTTGGCGCTGAAGTCTTAGAATCACTGTCGCCGGCGCAACAGATCATCAAAATCGTCAACGATGAATTAACGGCGACGATGGGGGATGCGGCGGTGCCGTTGAACAAGGCACCGCACATTCCAACCGTGATCATGATGGCCGGCTTGCAAGGGGCCGGGAAAACGACCACTGTCGGCAAGCTGGCCAAGCGTTTGATTGATCAAGAAAAAGCGCGGCCGTTATTGATGGCAGCCGATGTCTATCGCCCGGCTGCCATCGACCAGTTGCAAGTGGTGGGTGAATCCGTTGGGGTGCCGGTTTTTGAAATGGGCACTGATGTGGATCCGCGCGAAATCGTGCGCCAAGGCTTGGCGCAGGCGCATTTGCAACATAACGATTATGTGATCATCGATACCGCCGGGCGCTTGCAAATCGACGAGAACTTGATGAACGAGCTGGCCGATATTAAAGCAATCGCTGAGCCTAACGAAATCTTGCTGGTGGTCGATGCGATGACTGGGCAAGCCGCCGTTGACGTGGCCAAAGGCTTCAACGAGCGCTTAGACATCACTGGGGTCGTTTTGACCAAGTTAGACGGCGATACCCGTGGCGGGGCGGCACTGTCGATTCGCAAAGTCACCGGCAAGCCGATCAAGTTCGTGGGTCAAGGCGAGAAGATGGACGCGTTGGACGTGTTCTATCCAGATCGCATGGCCAACCGGATCTTAGGCATGGGCGACATGCTGACGCTGATCGACAAGGCCCAAGAGAACTTCGATCAGAAGCAAGCCGAAGAAATGGCCGATAAGATCAAGGAGAATTCGTTTGATTTCAACGATTTCCTGGATCAAATGGCGCAAGTGCAGAACATGGGCCCGATGGAAGACATCATGAAGATGATTCCTGGCATGGCCAACAATCCGGCGCTGAAGAATTTCAAAGTCGATCCTAAAGACATTGCGCATATGAAGGCGATCGTTTATTCAATGACGCCTGCGGAACGTGAAAACCCAGACTTGCTCAATCCGTCACGCCGCCGCCGCATCGCGGCAGGTTCCGCGCGCCCAGTGGTTGAAGTTAATCGCTTGATCAAGCAATTCAACGCGTCTAAGAAGATGATGTCGCAAATGTACAAAGGCAACTTCCAAGGCATGGAAGGCCTCATGGGCGGCGGCGTCAAAGGTAAGCTCGGCAAAATGGCCATGAATTCGATGATCAAGAAGCAAAAAAAGAATAAGAAGAAGCGGCTGAAACACGCTAAGAACTTTAAATCATAAACCCCAGAGCGGAACAGCCCGCACTTAGCGGTGGATATAAGGCGGGATGACGCAAAGGCGCGCTTTGCCTTGGCGGCGTCACGACTTATATCACGCCGCGTTGGGCTGTGCAGCTCGACGAAACCCCAGAGCGGAGCAAAGCGCATTTAGCGGGTCAATTAGCCTAGCCCTCGTGCTTGTGGCGCACTTTGCCACGAGTGCGGGGGCGTAGCTAATTGCACCCGCGTTGCTTTGCGGAGCTCGACGAAGACCAAAGCGTAAAAGGCGCGGACCCTGCCCAGGCCCGGACAGGTGCTGCTTCGGCGCGTGGTGCGGCAAGCCGGGGCAGGCGGTGCGGCCGTCTCCAACCGCGCAAAGAACGCGCGTTTTCCGACTAAGTTTAGAGCCAGGCACTCGCTTCGCTCACTTGCCCGTCTCTAAACTTGCCGCGATGCGCACAGCAAGCCTTGCACAGCCCACAAGTCTTACTGTGCGCATCGTTTCACGGCCTGACCGGCTCGCCGCACCACGCGCCTACGCACCCCCTGTCCTACACAATCGAATCAGGATAGTGAATAGGGCGGTCTGGTATCATACAATTGTCGCTTCTTGTTGGATTAAAGATGCTGGCAACAGTTCGTCACGGATAAACGCTAAAGCATCGGTACTGTATGCGCGCCAACAGTCACAAGCAGATGCACAACGGCTGGAATCATGACTAATGACCGAACTTGGGTTATTTAGCAAATTCCAGCGAATCTTGACCGATTTCGCCTGATTTCCAGCAAGTTTTGGGACAAGTTTGTGTTGTAAAGAAAAAACTCTTTACACGCCATGGAATATTTGCTATTATTTTGAAGTTGAGAAATTTACAGGAGGTGGACTTAATGGCAGTTAAAATTCGTTTAAAGCGGATGGGTTCCAAGCGTAAGCCTTTCTACCGTGTCGTGGTTGCTGATTCTCGCTCCCCACGTGACGGCCGGTTTATTGAATCCGTCGGTTACTACAACCCATTAACCGAACCAGTTGACTTAAAGCTGGATGAAGATTCAATTTTAGATTGGCTTCAAAAAGGCGCACAACCTTCAGATACTGTACGTACTTTGCTTACTAGCAAAGGCTTACTGCAAAAGTATCACGAAGCGCGTTTCGCTAAGAAATAAGGTCGCGTCGTGGACATCGCATCGCTTATCCGAGCAATTGTGACCCCATTAGTGACTCATCCCGAAGCCATCGACATTCAGGCGCATGAAACGCATGATTATATGGCATTCGACTTGACTGTCGCCCCGGATGATGTCGGCCGGGTGATCGGCAAGAGTGGCCGGGTCGCGCAGGCGATCCGTACCATTGTCTACGCCGTCAAGTCGCCGTACGCTAAGCGTGTGCGGTTAAATATCTTAGATGCTAAATCTAAGTAGATAAATTGTGACCGGCAGATGCCGGTCCTTTTTTGAATCAAAGGTTAAATCAGGAGGACGCAATGCCAAAGCTTTATCACGTCGGCAATATTGTCAACACGCACGGGATCCGCGGCGAGGTGCGGGTGATCGCCACCACCGACTTCCCAGAAGAACGCTTCAAGAAAGGCACCAAGCTTGTGATCGACACCACGCCTAACACCGAAGTGGTCGTCGCATCCAGCCGCAAGCACAAGGACTTCACCTTGTTGACGTTTGACGGCTACGACAATATCAATCAAGTCGAAGTTTTCAAAGGCCACACGTTGAATGTGACTGAAGAAGAACAGCAGCCTTTAGACGAAGGCGAATATTATTATCGTGACATCATCGGTTTAAGTGTCATCGATCAAAGCGGCCAAACGCTTGGTGAAGTCACTGAGATCTTAAGCCCAGGCGCCAATGATGTGTGGGTCATCAAGCGCCCAGGCAAGTCTGAAGTGCTGTTGCCTTTTCTTAAAAGCGTGGTGTTAAGCATTGACTTGGCAACCCGCACGGCGCATGTTGATGTACCAGAAGGGCTGATCGACGATGAAGATTGATGTGTTAAGTCTGTTTCCGGATATGTTTGCACCGATGATGCAAAGCATGATCGGCAAAGCAGTCGATTCAGGCAAAATCGACTTTAACGTGGTGGACTTTCGCCAGTACTCCCATGACAAGCACAATCACGTTGATGACACGCCATATGGTGGCGGTGCCGGGATGTTGTTAAAGCCGGAGCCGTTATTTGAAGCCATGGACGACTTAAATGCGCAAGATGCTGGACCAAAGCGGGTGATCTTGCTGGATCCGGCTGGGCGCCAGTTTGATCATGTGGCGGCTAAAGAATTGGCGCAAGAGTCGCATTTGGTGTTTATTTGCGGCCATTATGAAGGCTATGATGAACGCATTCGCAGCTTGGTTACCGATGAATTCTCATTAGGCGACTTTGTGTTGACCGGCGGCGAGTTGCCGGCGATGATGATGATCGACGCCACGGTGCGCTTTGTGCCAGGGGTGTTAGGCAACGTCGAATCGGCGGCGACTGACAGCTTTGAGAACGGCTTGTTGAATTACCCAGAATACACCCGACCGGCTGTTTATCGCGGCATGGCGGTGCCTGAAGTGCTGCAGAATGGCAACCATCAGCTCATCGCGCAATGGCGCTTGAAAGAATCACTGCGCCGCACTTATTTGCGCCGCCCGGGGCTATTGGAGAAGGTCGAATTAGACCGCAACGCGCAGAAATTGCTGCGCGAAGTCAAAACCGAAGAGCACACCAAAGTACTGGAAGCCAAGCTGGCTGCCGACCAAAGTGCCAAGTAAAAGACGCCAGGCAGCCTGCCTGGCGTCTTTGCTATTGCAGCACATGCAACCACTGCGCGACGATACGCGCCGGTTGGAAGTCTTGGGCACGACGCAGCGACTGGCGCGCGTAATGCGCGCGTAAGGCAGGTGAGTCGATCATGCGCGCCAAGGCCTTGGAGAAGTCCACCACGTCAGCAGGGCGCGTTAATACGCCATACGTGTTGTCTTCTTTGATGAACTCGCGGCTGCCGGTGTTGGCCATGGCAACGATCGGCAAGCCATACGCCATGGCTTCGCCGATCACCAAAGGCATCCCTTCCCAACGCGATGTCGACACGAAAATGCTGCTGGCAGCGTAATGCGCGGCCAAGCCGTCATCATGCAAGGCCCCCAGATAATCGATTTTTTCACCCAATTGCCAAAATTGCCGCAGGTGAAAGAATTCGGCCATGTCTGCTTCAGTGCCTGACCCGGCAATGGCGATGTGCCAATCTGCCGGCAGACGCCGGGCGGCTTGCAGCAACAAGTCGATGCCTTTGTGTTGGATGGCGATGCGGCCGGTGAAGGCGATGCGATGCGCGGCCAAATCAGCGTGGCGCGTGGCGGTCAAGGTCAAGGGGTTGTATAACTTGATGGTGTGGGCGTTGAAGCGCTGATAGCCAGCCAAGTCACTGTCAGTCAACACCACTAATAAGTCCACCGCCGACAGCCCGTCGCGAAACTCGCCGCGCATGTGGCCGTAATAGTCTTCAGTGTAAGTGGTGAAGTTGTTATGCATCCAACCAATCAAGCGCACCCTTGGCAAAGCTTTCTTGATCAGCGGCGCAAAGCTGGTCAACAAGCCAGCCGGCAAGATCACCGTGTCAATTTGTTGCGCATCGATGGTATCGATCAAGCTGGCAATTTGCGGCTCATAGCGCTGATACGGATGATCGCCAAAGAAGTTCAACAAGTTCGGATCAGCCGGTGGATCGGCGATGATCAATGGGGCATCCAAGGTGAAGTACAATGGCGTATCCGCCAAAGCAAAATACACCAGCGACACATGCCGGGCCAAGGCGTTGCCTAGTACAGTAGACGCGCGCTTGACGCCGTCCATGACGACATTCTCTAATGCGATCATGACTTTCATGACTGCGGCCTCCGTTTCCTCCCAATAAAGGGATGACCCGTCAAGCAACTGATTTAAAGTTAGCATGGGTTGACGAAAACTGTCAATTTTTTGCATTGAGCAAGACTATGATAGCGCGTACAATGAAGGAAATAGGTCACTTTGGAGGACAAGGCATGGCAAAGAAGAAGAGTAACACCGGCGCGGCCACTGGCGGCGTCTTGGTGGTGGTGCTGGCTGGCTTGAAGCTGCTGCCTGAGTTTGGCAAGTGGCTGCCGCAAGTGCTGCTGACCACAGGGCGCAACAGCGGCTTATTGATCGCCTTGGTTGCGGCAGTGGCGATAGTGGGCGGGCTGATTTGGCTGTTGCGCCACCAGATTCGCCCTAAGCGTCTGCGCGAGCAAACCAGCGTCGACGTGCAAGCCCAAGTCGGCTACCTCGCCCCGGCTGTCACAAGGCAAGCGCGGCGTTCTAAGCTGTGGCTGGCGGCTTTGTTGTGGGGTGCAGCATTGGTGATCGCCTTAGGTTACGCCATGCTGACGATTTTGTGAACCTGTCAAGCAAAAGGACTTGCCGCAGATTCTTGGCTGTGTTAGACTTAAACATTGTGATAACTCACATAGTAACGATGTTCCGCTGGCCGCCAGACGGTGAATGAATGTCGAATAAGGAGAACTGCTCTATGACTAAGCAAAACCCATTAATCGAAGCCATCACCAAGTCCCAATTACGTGATGACATTCCTGACTTCCGCCCTGGTGACACGGTCCGTGTTTACGCCAAGATCGTTGAAGGCGAACGCGAACGTATCCAGCTGTTTGAAGGCGTTGTAATCAAGCGCCACGGTACTGGCATCAGTGCCACTTACACTGTTCGTAAGATCTCAAGCGGCGTTGGCGTTGAACGGACTTTCCCTTTGAACACGCCTCGTGTTGAAAAGATCGAAGTTGTCCGTCATGGTCAAGTACGTCGTGCCAAGTTGTACTACCTGCGGGCATTACGTGGTAAGGCTGCTCGTATCAAAGAAAAGCGCCGTTAATCCACTAAAGAAGGTCGCAGCCGCGGCCTTTTTTGATGCCCAAAGGAGGGGGACATGATGAATGATGTTATCTATATCGTCTATTATGCGCACAACAATGAACCGGTACGCGTGATCAAGGCGTTTCATTCATTGATGCGCACCAAAGAGTACGTCAATATGTTGATCAACGCCCCATATCCAGGGCAATCACCGGCAGGTTATACGTATACTCAGATCCACTTGAGTTAACAGGAGGTCATTAACATGTCACAACCACAAGCACGCTTAGATCGAATCAACGAACTGGCCCACAAGGCCAAATCAGTCGGCTTGACTGATGCAGAAATCGCCGAACGCAAGAAGCTGCGCGAAGCTTATCTGAAAGATTTCCGCGCCGGGTTTAAACAGCGTCTGGCCACCACCCAATATTTCGACAAGCAAGGCCACGAAATCACCCCTGAGGAACTCAAAGAGATCCAGCGCAAGAACGGCTGGCGTGAAGATTAACCCAAACTTTGCGCCCTTTTGTCGGGTTAGGGCTTTCAAAGCCGCATGCCATTCTGTACAATGGTTATTGTCTAAATAGAGGAGGCAACACTATGTTATATGTCATCGTATTTATTATCGGGGCGTTGCTCGGCGTTATCGGCGGGTTCTTCGGCGCCCGTGCTTACATGAAAAAGTATTTCCAAGATAACCCACCGATCAACGAAGATATGCTGCGCAGCATGATGATGCAAATGGGCCAAAAGCCTAGCACCAAGAAGCTCAATCAAATGATGGCGCAAATGAAACAAGCCCAGAAGAAATCCAAGTAATTCATTGGCCCAGTGCCAAGCCAAACGTCCCTGCCTCACGATTTACGTATCGTGAGGCAGGGACGTTTGTTTTTTTAGAACAAAATGTGTTGCATTTGCAATACGTTGGCGTATACTCAATTAGCGAAAGCAGGTGAGGTGATGTTAGACGCTTTAAGGGCCATTGGTGTGGTGGCGCGCGCTTTAGACAGTATCTCAAACATTGAATTTCGCGACTTGGACTTGACGCGCGGTCAGTATCTGTACTTGGTGCGCATTGTGGAGCAGCCTGGCATCATTCAAGAACAGCTGGTCAATCAACTCAAAGTCGATCGCGCCACTGTCGCCCGCAGCGTGGCCAAGCTTTGCCAACAAGGCTTCGTCCAAAAGCGCCCAGACCCGACTAACGCCAAGGCCAGCCGCTTATACGCCACATCTGCTGGCCAGCAGGCATATGCGCCGATTCGCCGCGAGAACGACTACTCGCTGCAGCAAGCTTTAGCAGGGATGAGCGCTTCAGAAGTGCAAACCCTCACGCGCTTGTTAAATCAGATGTGTGATAATGTCGATCACGACTGGCAGCTGGTCAAAAGCGGCGGCCATCGCAATTATTAATAAGGAAGTATTGGTTATGCCTCAAATTCAAATCATCCCAGTTACTGATGCCCAGATCCCAACCTTGGTGCAAATGGCGCGCACGACTTTCGCCGACACCTTCAACGCCAATACCGCCCCTGATGACATGGCGGAGTTTCTGGCGACAGCGTATTCGCCGGCTGCACTGAGCAAAGAATTGCATACGCTTGGCACCACGTTCTGGTTTGTCACCGTTGATGGTACGCCAGCCGGCTACTTGAAGCTTAACGTCGATGACGCAGTCACTGCCGACGTGCATGCTGCTAACGCCTTGGAGCTGGAGCGCATCTATATCTTGCCGCAATACAAGCGCCACGGCCTTGGCAGCAAGCTTTATACCCATGCCTTGCAAACGGCGCAAGCCTTACATAAAACCACGATCGCCCTTGGCGTGTGGGAGCACAATGAACCGGCGAAAGCCTTCTATGCCAAGCGCGGTTTTCATAAAGTCGGCGAGCATGCTTTTGTCGTCGGCAGCGATCCGCAACGCGATTGGCTGATGGAAGCGAAGGTTTCGTGAGAAAATCGCGCCCAAATCCGTAAATCACGCGGGTTTCGTTTACAAACCGCTTGCTTTTGGGTATTATGGTTAGGTATGTAATACGAAATGACTATGTCGGAGGTACAGCATGGCTGCAAAATGGGAAAAGCAAGACGCCAACGATGGCGTGTTGACTTTTGAAATCGCACAAGATCAAATTCAAGTAGGGTTGGACCAAGCGTTCAACCGGGTAAAGAAGAACCTCAACGTTCCTGGTTTCCGTAAGGGCCACGTGTCCCGCACGGTGTTCAACCGGATGTATGGCGAAGCAGCTTTGTATGAAGATGCTTTGAACATCCTGTTGCCAGACGCTTATGAAGGTGCCGTTAACGAAGCCGGTATCGAACCTGTTGATCAACCTAAGATCGATGTTGACAGCATGGACGAAGGCAAGCCTTGGGTGATCAAGGCTACTGTAACGGTTAAGCCTGAAGTGACCTTAGGCGACTACAAGGGCCTGACGGTTGACAAGCAAGATCGCGACGTGACTGAAGCCGATGTTGAAGAAGAGCTGCAAAAGCGCCGCGAAGGCCAAGCAGAACTCGTCCTCAAAGAAGACGGCGCCGCAGAATCTGGCGACACTGTGACCATCGACTATGCCGGCACAGTTGACGGCAAAGCCTTCGATGGCGGTTCCGCTAAGAACTACTCTTTGGAATTAGGCTCCAACTCCTTCGTCCCTGGCTTTGAAGACCAATTAGTTGGCCACAAAGCTGGCGAAGATGTAACGGTTAAGGTGACCTTCCCAGAAGATTACCAAGCCGAAGACTTAAAGGGTAAGGATGCAGAATTTGCAACCACCATCCATGAAGTCAAGACGAAGGAATTGCCTGATTTGGACGACGATTTCGCCAAGGACTTGGATGAAGACGTTGATACTTTGGACGAATTAAAGGCCAAGATCAAGTCTGAACTCGAAGCCAAGAAGGCCGAAGCTGCCGACAATGCCATTGAAGAACAAGCCATTGGCAAAGCCGTTGAGAACGCCACGATCGGTGACATCCCACAAGCAATGATCGATTCCGAAGTTGATAACCAAATGAACCAATTCATGGGCAACATGCAAAGCCAAGGCATCAACCCTGACATGTATTATCAACTGACCGGCACCAAAGAAGAAGACTTGAAGAAGCAATTCGCCGCTGACGCTGATACTCGCGTTAAGACGAACTTGGTGCTTGAAGCCATCGTTGCTGCTGAAAAGATCGACGCTTCTGAAGATGAAATCACTGCTGAAGTGAAGGATCTTGCCGGCGAATACAACATGGATGAAAAGGCGGTTCGTCAAGCCTTGACTGAAGACATGTTGAAGCATGATATTGGCGTGAAGAAAGCGATCCGCGTGATCACTGAATCCGTTAAAGAAGCTTAAGCATTAAACCATGAACAACCACTCATCACGCGATGGGTGGTTGTTTTTTTGGTTTGGTGAAGGCCGGCGCGGTGCTGCTTCGGCACGTGGTGCGGCAAGCCGGTGCAGGCGGTGCGGCCGGCTTCAACCACGCAAAATACGCGTGTTTTACGCCTAAATTCAGAGCCAGGCGCTCGCTTTGCTCGCCTGCTTGTCTCTGAATTTGCCGCGATCAGCGCAGCGAACCAAGCAAAGTACGCTTGTTTCACTGCGCTGATCGTTTCACGGCCTGACCGGTTTGCCGCACCACACGCCTACGCATCACCGCGCCTACGCTTGTCGAATCAGGTTGGGGACTTGGGTGCACGCAGCCTGTTGCGTGTAAATGAGATGTGCTTAAGATCGTCAAGTGAGGTGACGCTGAGTGCTGGCGCAATTGCGAAGATCGGCAAACTCATCTGGATGATTGTTTCAAGTCGTGGGCATGCTACAATAGGTTCAGTAACGTTGTCAGCGATTACATATCTCAGGGGGGAATACATCATGACAAAATTAGTTGCAATCGATATCGGCGGCACCAGTATTAAGTTTGCGTTGTGGGACGGCAGCAACTTACAGCATGTGCAACATCAACCCACACCCAAGACGCTTGACGCGTTTTATACGGTGTTGCATGACGGGTTTGTGGCAGTGCGCGGGGATGAAGAAGTCGCAGGGGTGGCGATCAGCTCACCTGGTTCGGTAAACAAGGAAACTGGTGTGATCGAAGGCGCCAGCGCGATTGAATACATCCACAATTTTCCCATTCAACCCAAACTTGAAGCCTTGTTTGGTCTGCCGGTCAGTTTGGAGAATGATGCCAATTGTGCGGCGCTGGCTGAATTAGCTGCTGGTGCCGGCGTGGGTAAACAGTCGCTGTTGTTTCTGGTGATCGGCACCGGCGTTGGGGGTGCGGTAGTCCTTAATGGCAAGATCTGGCATGGTGCGCATTTGTACGGCGGGGAGTTTGGCTACATGCTGATGCATGATGGGCAAACGTTAAGCAATCTCGTGTCGCCAGTCAACCTGGCTCAGCGTTTCAGTGCCCAAATCGGCCACCCGATCAGCGGCAAGGAAGTGTTTGATTTAGCTGATTCAGGCGATGTGCCAGCCCAACAAGCGGTGCAAGAAGTGGTGGACACATTGGCCCAGGCGATTTTTAATTTGCAATATGCTTTTGATCCTGAATTGGTGGTGATCGGTGGGGCGATTTCGGCTAATGATCACTTCTTAGCCCAAGTGCGGCAAAGCATCGCCAAAGTCAAAGCAACGGTTGAAATCGGCACGATCACCCCGCAGTTGGTGCCGTGTGCCTATCTTGGCGAAGCCAACTTGCGCGGGGCCGTGGCGGATTTTTTGCAGGACAAATAAACCAACGGAGGCATCGTCATGGCCAAGCGCGCAACGATCCATGCATTCGCCAGCAAGTGGCAGCAGCTTTTTGCAACAGGACAAATTCAAAAGTACGCGCAAACCCTGGGGCAAGATTGTGCCAAGGCCGGCTTTGCGTTAGATCAATTCGCCGCGCTGACGCCAGGTGACACCAAGCTGCCGCTGTCATCGGATTTGGCGGCGACCACGGCGTTCTTGCAGGCGGCGCAAGACGTGCAAGCGTTGGGCAACGGCATCTATTCAATGTGGCAACAAGTTACCTATTGGCACACTAATGATGCCTTGACCGCGCCAGTCAATCGGCATTGGTTTGAGACGGCTTTGGCGCGCTTGGTTGGCTTGACCCAACCGCTGGGTGAAATCACTAAAGTCACCATTGCCTCTGATGACTGCACATGGGGGCTGGCACCTGATCCGGCTCGTGTGATCAGCCAAGTGCTCACCATCCAAGTTGATGGCACCGTGGCGCTGGATAATGAATTTGCCAGCGGGTATCTGCATCGCGAAACCGTGCAGGTACCTGCCGCCAACATTCTGCCGCTGATGCCGCAGTTTGAGGCATTAGCCGATCCTGATGTGCCGCACCCTGTTGTGGTGGATGTGGGGCAATGGTCGTTAACGGTAGTTGGTGCAGGCGGCAGCCAAACCAGTCGCGGGCCGCTGATCGAATTGGCAGATTTGTCCGAGACGATTCGCGACTTGTTGCCGTTTCCGCATTTGTTGTTGTTTGACGGGGCGCCAGATGTGGTGCAGCGGCTTATTGCCGAGTATCAGCCAACGCCGCAAACGCATGAGAAGCTGGTGATCGACCGCCGCAGCCAATCGTTGTCACTCACGCAGCGCAATGGCAAAATGCGCAGCCGCATTGCGATTGCCGACGAAACGATTACGGATTTGCTTGACGATTTGCCGCTGCCGCAAACGGACTTGTTGCCGCCTCGGCCACGCGAGCAACACAACTTGACCGTCACCTTGCGTTATCGCGATGCCCAAACGCAAACCTTGCAAGGCACTTTGCAGTTGGATCAGTGCATTCCTCAATGGCGTGCGATCGCAGCCGAGTTGCGCGAGTGGCTGCAAGAACGTGCGCCGCAAATGCTGGACGATCGGTTGATTTCACGGACCATCCCCCAGTTTGGCGACTTGTTGTATGCGCAAGTCGTCTTCCACCATGGGGCAAGACCATATAGTTATTTGGCGGATCCTGAGCTGGCCGTGGGCGACCGGGTAGTGGTGCCGGTAGGATCTGGTGAGCGTTACGGCACGATTGTTGCCATGGCGTATTATCAACCTGCGCAAGCGCCATATCCGCCGGCGCAAACCAAGCGCATCACCTGTATCGCAGATCCAATAGAGGAGGCAGAGTATGACGAATGAACCATTCTTGATCGGGGCTAATGTCAGCATGAAAGCCCCGCATATGTTTGCCGGGGCAGTGGCTGAAGCGGCCGGTTATCATGCGACGAGTTTGCAATTTTATACCGGGGCGCCGCAAAACACGCGGCGCAAGGCGGTGGATCAAATGCAGATCCCTGCCGGCTTGGCGGGGATGCAAGCGGCTGGATTATCACATTTGGTGATCCATGCACCATACATCGTGAACCTTGGCAACACCAAGAAGCCTGAGAACTTCGCGTTTGCCGTGCAGTTTATGCAAGAAGAAGTCGTCCGCGCCGATGCCTTGCACGCGTATACCATGCCTTTTCACCCGGGAGCGCATGTTGGGGCGGGGCCGCAAGCGGCGATCAATCAAATTGCCGCTGGCCTTAATCAGATCTTGACGCCTGAGCAGCATGTGACTATTGCGCTTGAAACCATGGCGGGCAAAGGAACGGAAGTGGGCCGCAGTTTCGAAGAATTGGCGGCGATCATCGATCAAGTCAAGCTGAAAGACAAGTTGCGAGTGTGCATGGACACTTGTCACATGTCAGATGCCGGCTATGACGTCAAAGACGACTTCGCCGGTGTCTTGGCAGAGTTTGATCGCATCGTGGGCTTGGATAAGCTCAGCGTGATCCATCTTAACGATTCCAAGAATCCCCGAGGTGCCCACAAAGATCGCCATGCCAATATCGGTGCTGGGACGCTGGGCTTTGACTGCTTGTATGCCATCGCGCATGATCCGGCCTTGGCGCATATTCCCAAGATCTTGGAGACGCCATACGTGGGCCCAGACGGCAAGCGTGTCGTCGCTCCTTATGGCGTGGAGATCCATTGGCTGCAAACCGGCGACTACCAGCCGCAAGCACTAGACGCGTTGTGGCAGACGCCGTGAATGATGTGAATGGAAGTGTTAGCGATGACTTTGCCGATCTTGGATTATGATGCAACACCGCAAGCGGTGATCGAACCTTTTCGTGATCAAGGTTTTGTGTTGCCGGCCAAAATGTTATTCGCCTTTATTTCGGCAAGCAATATCGCGCAGTTTGTGGCGCAATACCCGCATCAAGTCGTGGCACAATACGATACGATCTCACATCATTTTGACGTGTATGCATTGACGGTGGCTGGACAAACCATCGGCTTGTGCCAAGCACCATTAGGCGCGCCGGCGGCCACGCAGCTGCTGGATTTCCTGATCGGCTATGGCGCCCAAACGATCATTGCTGTGGGTTCATGCGGGGTGTTGACGCCTACGCCGGAGAATCAATTGTTAGTGGTGACTCGCGCGTTGCGTGACGAAGGCACATCTTATCATTACTTGCCAGCAGCGGCGGAAATTGACTTGGCGCCGGGGATGGTGAATCATCTTTTGCGCACGCTGGATCAGCGCGCCAAAGCGGTGGCAACTTGGACGACCGATGCTTATTATCGCGAAACGTCGGCCAAGATCCAAACTGCTTTGGCTGCGGGCTTTGAAGTGGTGGAAATGGAATGTGCCGCGCTGAGTGCCTGTGCGCAATTTCGCCGCGTTAAATTTGGCCAGGTGTTGTTCACGGCTGATTCGCTAGCCAGCTTGAGTGCTTATGATGCGCGAGACTTTGGCCAAGCAGCCCACTTGCCGGCGCTAACGGCGGTGATGCGTTGTTTGGTGGCAGCTGAGTAGGGGTGTGACGCAGCCGCGGTGTTGCCAAGCAAAACGCAGCAAATCATGGTTGCGTAACCGCTTTCCAATATGCTATTCTATCGTTGCCTTCTGCCAGAGCTTGTTGCAGCTTGGCAAATTGGCTGACCATTGCATTATCGGATGAGGAGACGAAACGATGACAGCATTCCAAATTGTTCTTGCCCTTGCCTTGCTTGGCTGTTCTGCACTGACCGTCATTTTCTGTGGGGCTTTGTTGTACCTTAACCATACCGGCCAGGATCACCGGCTGCCTGGTTTAGAAGCTGCTAGTACGCTGGTGCTCAGTCAAACCAGCTTATTGTTAGGCGTGGCCGATCACAGCTGGTGGCTCACCTTGTTTGGTCTGATCTGCTTCTTGATGATGGTTGTGGCCATCGTTGCCAAAGGCCGCAACCATGCCGCAGCGTAGTGGCTCAGCCTGACTGTAAACATTTGTTAAATCATTTGCTTCACACTAAAACAAACGTGTCGGCATGTCGGCACGTTTGTTTGGCTCTGGGTCAACTGGTGTTGAAGAATATTTTTATCTTTTTAGAAAGTCTCCACGATAGGGGACTTTTTATTTTGGTCTGCTTCAACAAGAGGTTAAGAATCATTTTTTAGGAGACGACATACTGGCCGGAGACGTCAACGTAAATTACTCATGAAAAAGTGCCGCAGTTTTTCCAGTGTCGTTTCACTCATGCGATCGTAAAGAGTGACATGGCCCGCATTGGGCACGATGTAGAGTTCTTTCGGTTCTTGGGCCTTGGCGTAGGCTTGTTCGCTGAATGGTTTGCTGTCGGCTTTGTCGCCTGCGACCAACAGGATCGGGCGCGGGGAAATTTCGTCGATATGTTGCATCAGAGTGTTGGTCATGTAGGGATAGGCTACCGTGGCGCTCCACTGACCGTTAGACAGGATCGAGTTTTCGTGAAAGCCTCTGGGGGTCCGGTAGTAATCGTAAACATCTTGGCCTTGGGCGGATTCGCGCTCTGGAAAACCGTCTGGAAAGCGGTCGGGGCCAAGACCAGGGGAGCCAGCGTCGACATCCGCCCAGCGCTGAGCGGCGAGTTGGTCGAGCTGAGTGGATCTTGCTTCGCTGTCGCTGGCGGCTAGCATCGAAACGTCAAACATTGAAACCGTGGCGACAGCCTTCACCCGTTTATCGATTGATACTGCATTCAAGGCGAAGCTACCCCAGCCGCAGATGCCCAAAATTCCAATTCTTTCCCGATCAACGTTTGGTTGCGTGCCGATGAGATCGACAGCTGCCATGAAGTCTTCGGTGTTGATGTCAGGTGACGAGACGTTGCGGACAGCGCTTGCGCTTTCGCCGGTGAAGGAGCCGTCAAAGGCGACAGCGACGAAGCCGCGGCTGGCCATTTCGTTGGCATAGTTGCCAGAAGCTTGTTCTTTCACGGCGCCATACGGGCCACCGATCACGATGCCTGGGACCTTTTTGTTGCCAATGTTTTTGGGCGTGTAAACATCTGCCGCGAGTTTGATGCCGAAGCGGTTGACGACGCTGGTTTCTTGGCGCTCAACGTTGTTGTGTAAGTCAAAAACAAATTTCCTCATGTGGCACTCCTTTGGCTATCTTGTGTAGGTGTCGTAATGATCGATCTTGTCTGTCACGAGGTCGACCGCTCTTTGAATTTCTTCAAGCTGGGCGCGCAATTGATCGCGCTGTTTGATCAAGATTTCTTTGCGTAGCTTGATGTTCCGACCGGCATGAGCCAGTTGTGTGTATTGTTTGATTTGGGCAATGGGAATTCCAATTGCGCGGATACACTTGACGTATCTGATCCAATCGATGTCAGATCGATCGTACTCGCGATAACCAGAGTCGTTCCGCTTGACCTTGGTGATGATGCCTTCCTTTTCCCAGTATCTTAGGGTCTCCGGCGGCAGGTGAAAGTAAGCCGCCACTTCATTGATTTTCATATCCAACGCTCCTTTCCTTGTAATCATACAACCTTGAAGTTACTTCAAGGCAAGCACAATTTCGGCTTGTTTTATTGTTTTAGTGTGAAGCGGATTTGACTGCGCTGGGCCTGGACAATGGCGCTGATATTTTCGAAGCAAGCGCAGCAGAGCCTGTTGTAATCGTTTTCACATATGGTATACTTGTGAAGTAGTTAACGGCATCACAGATTGGCAGCTGATGATAGAAGGAGGCGGGGACGCATGCTGCGCACGCCTAAAGCGCAATTGGAGGGGGCAACTGATGACACAACAACACCGGTGGTTGGCACTTGCGCTGGGGATGGGCGTGATCTTGGTTGGCGGCGCAGGGTGTCGCGATAAGAATAGCAGTTCGTCAGACGTTAAGATTGCGTATTCGATCCCGCATGACAAACGGACCCCTTTGATTCGCACATATCGACAGCGTGAGCTTGATGAGAAGACACCTAAGCAGCTGCAGGCAATCAAGCAAGCAGTACTTGGTTCAGATGGCGAGAACCCGTTACTTGAATTTAAGGGCCAGCCTCAACCGCTGAATTTTTCGTTCACCGTCAATGATCAGCAGGTCACTCCAGCAGGCGCTCCTGCACTGCTTCTGACGGCCAAAGAATTTGATGACCATTCACATGTGATCACCAAACGCTATCACTTAGCTAAAACCATGGGCAGTCAATACCAAGTTCGGTTAACGGACTTATTTGCCAAGGTTAAGCTGACAACGCAATATAACGTGGTTGCAAGCTATCTGCTTGAGCTGCACTTTAAGCTTGACCATGTGAACTATGTGACCTTTACGGCATTTACGACTGGCCACTAACTGATTGCTGCAGTTAGAAAAGACCTACGCAATAGTGCACAGTGAGATTCATCCTGCGCAACTTTGCAGATATTGAGTTGAAGCGTTGGCGACTTCACCAGTCCGTAACAAAATAGGAGGTTTGGGATGGCTTTTCACTCGGCATTATTGATATCGATCATTTGCTTGGAGATCATGACATTCATTTCTGCAATTGCGGCGATCGTTAAGCGACATCAGCGTTCAGGAACAGGGTTGCTGATGGCTTGTCAGGTATTTACTTTTCAAGCCGTTGTGTTGATTGGCGTGATGCAACAAGCTTGGCTCCTTATGGGAATCGGGCTGCTAGGCGATTTGTGGTTAGCAATTCTGCTGGTCGTTCGGGAATCGAGAAAGCGTGTGTGATGCAAGGAAGATAAATTCGGAGAGTACCTGAAAAAGTGCTTGCGATTGCTTGGCAGTGGCGGACCCACTATCTGAGCGCTTGCATTCTCAAGCAAAGTGCAACACGGGCTGGTGTAACCGCTGCCTAGCCGTTATTCTATCGACGTGATTTACTAGATGCTAGTACGACTTCGGTGAAACGATTAGCCGGATTAAAAACACGGAACAATGGGCCATAGGAGAAGAATACCATGGCGGAATTTCGAACTGCTCTTTGGATTTTTCTGATTTGCTTTATTGTGCTGACACTTATTCTCGGCGGGACAGGGCTATATCTTACGCTCAAGGGCAAGGGCAAAAGACACCCTGGTTTGGCGACTGCATGTCAAGTGGTTATCTATCAAACAACAATGTTGATTGGTGTTGTAGAACATAACTGGGCCATCATAGCCGTTAGCTTAGTGTTTGACTTGATGCTGGTTGTATCCCTAATTGCCAGAGACAGGCAAAGATAAGCATCGGCATTACTTAAAAGGAGAATCAAAGGAGCTGGTTGAGTGGCGGGATGTATCGCCATTTGTCAACAGCTTAACGTGGGCCAATTAAGATGATACGCTTTCAAAAGAGTTTTAGCCTTGTGCAGTACTGTAGATAATTTAAGTTATGTAAACTTCTATTCAACTTCTCTCCAACTTCGCCACAAGTAACAAATACTAGACCGGTGCTTCTGTTACTGTTGACAATCTGCAACACATCAAGTAAAACGTACCCATGCGGGGATGCACCACAACGGTATGACAAGTCTCATACGAGGATAACTAATAATTCTCACCGAAAGGATTTCTCAAAATGGCAAAGATAACGGCCTCAGATCTTATGCAACAAGTCTCTCAAGCTCTGAATGCTACGACTCCATCATCCGAAGAAAAAGTTGCACTTAAAGAAGCCAAACTCGCATTGTTCAGCCATGAAGATGACACCCGTGTTGCCTCTCAACTAAAAATGAAATTGTCACTGCTGGCAGTACAGCAACGATTATCATCTGAAGGGGTAGAGCTGCTAAGCTGGTTGGTAAAGACATACCCAGGCAGAAGTGCACAGATAGGATTAGGGCTAACTCACCTTTGACCGGTATCCAGTGAAGTTTCGAGAGCAAGAGGGGTTCACAGAACTAATCAACGGCGGCTGTTTTAGTGGCTCTGTGTCAACTGGTGTTGAAGAATAAATATATCATTCAGGAAGATCTCCACGATAGGAGGTCTTTTTGTTATTTTTAGGCGGTCTGTTGGTAGATACACCGCCGTTAGTCTATGTCACTGTTTGTTTTTGGGTAACAAGTAATTCATCAAAATCGTGCACGCGCCAATTACAATAAACGACACACCAAAGACAAAGCCACTGCTGTCACGCATGGACAGCCATAGTAGGCCAACAACAATAAATACGAGTCCGATGGCAGGTGCCCAATCTTTTTGTAGATTCATATTCTGTGCCACCTCATGCTGATTACGTTCATAAACTTGCCGAATCTTGTCTGCGATGTCGGTATTACTTGAAAGAGTTTTGTTGCCAAATACTTGATAATTGTCTGACTGTAAAGTGTTACGCTTCACCGCGCTGGATCCTGCCAAGCTGCGCTAATCCCAGTGCGATTGCTTCACGAGAATAATTGGCTTGAGTCAGCTGTTCGTCACTCAGCTTATTCAGTGTCCCAAAATACCACATCCCCAAAGCAATAAACTTCTCTTCCGCCATGGCATATCTGCGGCTGAACAGAAAGCTGGTCGCCTCGTGCAGTGCATCAGCTGCGAGAAATTGCTCAAGTTGCGCTTGATTTGGCAGCTTCTGTGTTGCTTGTTGAGGAAAGACGATTTCGTTTCCGGCGCTGCCATTGCCTTTACCTAAGAGATAGCCCAACCCCTGGGCAAAGGCCTTGATCTGGCGAAGCAGCACGTCATTTTCTTCTTGCACGCCACTCACTCCTTTAATGGAAGTGTAAGCCCTTTCTTGGCGGAAAACAATTTCAATTGCGCAAATCACAGATCACATGTCTGATCAAATTGTTGAGATGTGCTAGATGGCTTTGCATAACGTGTTGAAGATTTATCCGCTGTTACAGCAGGCGCTGTGACAAATTCGCTGCAAAGCAACAAGTATGCATTGTGTCGTCAGGCGTCTGGGACTAAGATGCTTGTGAATGGGGGAGGCGGTACTATGAAACGCTTTCGAATGTTTAATTACAGTGCAGTGGCAGTTTCGCTGGTGTTAACCATCATTTTTATGGCAATGGCCCCAAGGGTTGTCGTCATGCACTTCAACGGCACTGGGGTCGCCGATAGCTGGAGCGGTCGGGCCGGCTTATTGCTGGAGCCGGTTGTGCTTCTGGTCATCGCGTTGATCTGTGATGGGGTAGCTCGGTCATGGCGCAAGCGCAATGACTTGAAAACATTCCCGATGATTACCATCGGAGAATGGCGGTTGCTAAGTTTGGTTGGTGTGGTGCTGATTGTCCTGGTCGCGCTGCAGCTTTACCAAATCGGTTGGCTGCAGAATTGAGACATCTCGATTAGCCAAATGAACCCACCAGATCAGAATTGACCTGATGGGTTCATTTGGATGTTTCGATCATGAGGCGGCGCCTAACGTTACTGTTGCGGCTTTGTCAATGATCAAACGTCGGCGTTCATCACCGCCAGCTAGGCAGTAAACTGATTAAGATAACTGTGGCTAGCCACGTTTCCTTATTGTCTAAACAATTCATCGACTGTCGTGTGCAAGCTGTTGGCCAAAGCAAAAGCCAGCTTCAAAGTCGGATCGTATTTATCATTCTCGATTGCGTTGATCGTTTGGCGCGACACGCCACAGGTCGTTGCCAATTCTTGTTGCGTGAGCCCTGCTTGAGTGCGGCGTTGGTTAATTTGATTTTGCATCAGTGCAGCACCGAATCGAGCAATAGTAAGCCATACATGATTAACATCAATCCCAACAGGACACTCACCAGAATCAGCGTGACCCAAGCGCCGCTGCTGACGCCTGCGCGGCCAAGCTTGCGAATCTGGATCACTTGGGTGGCGATCAGCCATACGGCGGCTTGTGAACTCAGGATAAAGGTCAAAACAGGAGTCGCTTGGTGCTGGATCAGGAGTTGATATAGTGTGTAGCCAGCCAGCGCAAAGATTAGATAGATATATGCGATCATCAGGCCTTGCTTGCTGAACATTTGATACATTTCATCGTTGCTTTTCATTTGATCTCCTCCTAGAAGTCAAACATCTTTGACATCTGCAGAATAGCAGAATGTGTGCCGGGTGTCAAACACTTTTGACACAAGCGCCAAACTTTCGGACATTGATCATTACGGATCGTTAGCGATATCCGTAGCTCAAACCGAAGAGCCGGTCAAGGCGCAATGCCTTGACCGGCTCTTAATCCTACGTTTGAGTGAAGAACGGTCATTTCATCAATATTGCCGCAAGTAGAAAAAATAAGCCGCTAACTGTCATCAGTGTCGAAACGCGAGTACTATATTTAAGGTAAGGCGCTAACAATTGATCTGGCAACACCACTAGTGGCAAAGTTACGTCATGATCTTGACGCTGATAGTTGATATAAACTTGTTGGGTACGCTTGATCACATTGCGCGACATGCCTGCGAAGATTGCGATAAGAAAATAAATGACTGCCACCACGACACTCATGACGCCAACTGAAGAATGGCTGGTCACAAACATCCGAAACACATACCCAGCAATCAAGAACGTTAGCAGCAATATGAGGGCATAGACACCGAAATTCCGGGATTGCTTCTTGGTGATTTGCTGATTGATATAAGCTTGCGCCTCATCTTGCAACTGCTGAGATACGCCATGTAGTTTTTGATTACGAAATTTGTTGATTCGTCGAGTTTGTAAAATCACCATAATAACACTTACCAACGCGATACAGAAAACAATGATGCCAAGTAATAGAATCAGTGTACCAAGCGCCTGTGCCATTTCACCACTCCTTAAAAAGTCTATTAGGTTCATGATACATTAGATAGAATCGTGTTGCGTTAAGAATTGTTTACGTTAATGCTATGGCAAGCACGGTTAAAGTCATGGTCGCTGACGCGGAAGAATACAGGCAACAAAAAGGTCATCATCATGTTCAAGCAAAAAGTCATCATTTCGACAATTGAAATTTCGCCAACGGATGCAATCCAAACGGTGCAAACCGCGTACCGGCTACAAACATGCAAGCCGGTCATTGGGAAAGCACCTATGTGTGCAACCAGCTGGCGCGGCAAATCTGCAGTGATCCGTAGGGGCAAATTTGCCATTGCAAAAAGTTTGTGCAATTCTCAGGACCATGCTATATTATCCTTGCAACCTGCAGTGGGGTGCTGAGACCGGCAAAGTACAAGTTGGTCTGTTCCCGGCATCCCTACACGAGCTGATCTGAGGGTGTCATGTGTAACGGCATGCACCGCGGCTCGTGCGTTCAAAGCGCCAGAGCGCCATGAAGCCCAATGTCCGTAGTCTTGGGCAATGCCAGGACGTTATCAGATTGCACCACGACCACCCCAGCGCACGTAGGCTTACGGCGCTGGGTACTTAATTGAATATACCAGAGCGGAGCAGCCCGCTTTTAGCGGTGGATATAAGGCGAGATGACGTAAAGGCGCTCTTTGCCTTGGCGGCGTCACGACTTATATCACGCCGCGGTGGGCTGCGCAGCTCGACGAAACCAGAGCGAAGCAAAGCGCATTTAGCGATGTGTATAAGACAGCCTGAGTCAATGGCGGTCTTGGCCATGGACTCGGGCTGGCTTATACGCAATCGCGTTGCTTTGCGCAGCTCGACGAGGCCAGAGCGAAGTGGCGCGCTTTTAGCGGGTCGGGTAGCCTAGCCATTGTGCGTGAGGCGGTCTTGGCCTCAAGTGCAATGGCGTAGCTAGCCGCACCCGCGTTGCGTCACGCAGCTCGACGAAACCCAACAGGCAGAGCTAAACATAGCCTGTTGCGATAAATTTTCACGACGGCGAATACGCTGATCGTGTATTTGTCGTGTCTGCTGCAAGACCCACGAGCGAAATCAGTTCCAGCAAACCTTGATTGCAATCTCAAGGCTTGCTGGGATTTTTATGCCAATGGCGGATAAGTTGCACGCATGGGGCAAGTTGCGTACAATATATGTAGCAAACAAACATTCGGAGGCACGCATGGCATCAGAACATATTGAACACAAACTCGCACTGTTGCCGGATTTGCCTGGCAGCTACCAGATGAAAGATCTCAACGGCAAGATCATTTATGTCGGCAAGGCCAAGAACTTGAAGAATCGGGTGCGGTCGTACTTTAAATCTGCGCACACCGGTAAAACCGCGCAGTTGGTGGCCAACATCGCTGATTTCGATTATATCGTCACATCCAGCGACAAGGAAGCGTTCTTGCTTGAAATCACCTTGATCCAGAAGTGGCAGCCTTATTACAACATCAAGCTTAAGAAAGGTACCGGCTATCCTTACATCAAGATCACCAACGAACGTGATCCGAAGATGGAAATCACCGGCGACATCAAGAAAGACGGGGCGTATTATTTTGGCCCGTATCCGAATGTCTACGCCGCTCAAGAAACGATGCATTTTCTCCAGAAGGTTTATCCGCTGCGGCGCTGCAACGGTTATCAAGGCCGGCCGTGTTTGTATTATCACATGGGCCAATGCCTGGGCGCGTGCTGGCGGGAAGTCCCTGAAGCAGAATACGCCAAGCAAATCGCCAAGATCAAGAGCTTCTTGGATGGCAATACCACCAAAGTCGTTAAGCAGCTGAACGCGCGCATGAACAAGGCGGCGCAAGACTTGGAGTTTGAACGCGCCGCAGAGTTGCGTGATCAGTTGAAATACATCGACATCACTGTCGAGAAGCAGAAGATCATTTCCAACGACAAGACGCAGCGCGACATTTTCAACTTCTATATGGATAAAGGCTGGATCTCCATTCAGGTGTTCTTCATTCGCCAAGCGCGGCTGATGAAGCGCGAAAGCCGGCTGTTTGCCATCACCGATTCGGCGGATGAAGAATTCGAGTCCTTCATCTTGCAGTTCTACCAGCGCAAGAACAACGTCCATCCTAAAGAAGTGCTGGTACCAGGCGGGTTGGATAATGACTTGTTGGAACAAGTCTTGGGCATTCCGGTGCGCACCCCGCAGCGCGGTGAGAAGAAATCACTGCTGGACTTGGCGCACAAGAACGCCCAGCTGAAGCTGGAAGAGAAATTCCGCTTGTTGGAGTTGGATAATCGCACGACCATCGGTGCCAACAACGAGATTTTCGACGCGTTGGGCTTGCCGCATGGGCACGTGATGGAAGCTTTCGACCACAGTCATATTCAAGGCACCAATCCGGTCAGCGCAATGGTGCAATTCGTCGACGGGCAAGCGGAGAAAACCAACTACCGCAAGTACAAGCTGGCTGAAGATGAAGGCGAACACTCTGCCAATGAAGATGCCAATACCAGAGAAGTGATCAGACGCCGCTACACGCGCTTGCTTAAAGAACATGCGGCGCTGCCGGATCTGATCTTGATGGATGGCGGCGCGATCGAAATGAACGCGGCAAAAGACGTCTTGGAGAATGAATTGAACCTCGATATTCCTGTGGCCGGCATGGTGAAGAACAACAAGCACAAAACGGCGGCGTTGTTGTTTGGCGATAGCGACCAGCCGCGCGAGCTTGACCCTAAATCGCAAGGCTTCTATTTGCTGGAACGCATTCAAGATGAAGTGCACCGCTTTGCCATTACCTTCCATCGCCAGCTGCGCAACAAGAATTCACTGGCCAGCCGCCTGGAAACCATTCAAGGCGTGGGGCCGCGCACGCGGGTGAAGTTGTTGAAGGAATTCAAGACGCTCAATCACATCAAAGCAGCCAGCTTAGAAGACATTCAAGCGCTAGGCATTTCCAAGGCCGTCGCCCAAGCGGTGAAAGTGTCGCTGCAAGCTGAATAAATTGTCTTGATTTGCGCAACAGACAGCTGGCGTGTACAATAACGTCATTCTATAGAAATCAGGAGCGTTATGCAGAAACTAAAGAATCGCTTGGATGCCTTCTCTGACGCGATCATCGCCGTGGTCATCACGGTGATGGTGTTGGACATCCCCCCGGTGCTCAAGGACTCACTGACCAATTATGGCGTGATGGGCAAGCACATTGGGATCTACTTGATCAGTTTCATCTTTGTGGCCAACATGTGGTACCAGCACGCCACGGTTTTTGACGAAATTGAGACCATGACTTATCGCATCTTGATCGGCGACTTCATCTTCTTGGCTTGCTTATCGATGATGCCGCTGTTTACCAACATGATGACCGTCAATACCACCCGTGTCACGGTGATGTTATATGGGACCTTGCAGTTTGTGGTGAATATGCTGTTTCGCATCTTGTCCAAGGCCATCATTCATCTCAAATACACCGATAAGCAAGCGATGCAGAAGGTTTACACCAAGATCTACGGCAACGCCAATCACATCTTAGGCGCCTTGGCGGTGTGGGATATCGTGGTAGCGTGGTTCTTCCCGCATGTGGCATTGGTGTTCTACTTGGCTTATCCGATCTTGACGTTCTTCTTGAACGCCCAAGCGCGCCAGGAAATGTATGACGTTGAAGAATTGCCTGCAGACGAGCAGGCCGATGTGGCAACTTTCAACACCAGTGAGTTGAAAGACTTCCGCAAGGCGCAACAAGCGATCATGACGCAACCGCCTGACACTGGCAAGCCGGCAGCTGATCGGCCAAGTTGGCTGGATCACAATGTCGATTCCCGCAAGCGTCAACGCCTGTTGCAACGATACAGCCGCGCCACACCAGAGCAGCAAGCGCAGCTGCAGCGGTGGTTTATGCAGCGCCGCCAGAACGGGTTTGATCCGCATCACAACCAGCGCAAATAAAAAAACCAGGTGTTGTTGTCCCAATGAGGGTCGCAACACTTGGTTTTTTATTTGCGCGGCAAGTCTTTGTTCATCAACAATTCGTCATGGATCGGAATATCATACGCGCCGATTTCCGGCACGCTGGGTTTAAGCAGGCGGTCGTTATCGACTGAACCGCGGATCACCTTGGCGAAGCGATAGCCGTGTTTCTGGTAGAAGCGCATCGAATCCAGATTGTCATTGGTGGTGGTGACCACCATTTTGGTCAACCCAGTGGCTTGTGCGCGGGATTCGGCGGCGGCCATTAACTTGGTGCCGATGCCGAGGTTTGGGCGCGTGGAGTTCAACGAGACGATTTCCATGGCGTTGCCGTGCACGGTGTAAGTGACCAAGCCGACAACTTCATTGGTGTCAGTGACGGCAACGATGCCGTTGAGGTCGGCCAAATGGTATTCGCCACTGGAAACGACCATGGTTTCAGATTGCCAATGGTCCTTGAAGAAGGCCTTGGCTTGCTCGGCCCAAGCGTCCATTGATTCGTAGCGAATATTCATTAATTTTACCTCCAAAAAAAGCGTTAGGATCAGTATAGCATAGTGCCTGGCCACGCTGGGAGCTGTCATTAAAGCGTAATTCACCGCGCAGCGCTTGTCAGCTCAAGCTTGCGGTGCTAGGATGAAAATACTATGAAAAGTTGGTGATAGCATGTCTCATCCAGATTCCACCGCGCGCATTCGCTTTAGTGAATGGCGAGCGACTGACCACGCCTTAGCGCAACAATTATGGGGCGATAAGCGCGTGACGCGCTACATATCCATGCCCAATGTCGGTTATACCCAAGCGATGATCGATAACCGCTTGGCTTTAGAAATCACTTCCCAGCAAGCTGATGGGGTGCAATACTGGCCGATGTACGCGCTAAGCGGCGAGCTGATCGGGGTGTGCGGCTTACAAATACGCGAGCGGCAGACATATGAATTAGGCTACCATTTGCGTCCGGCCTATTGGGGCGCAGGCTATGCCACCGAAGCTGCCCGCGCAGTGGTGGCTTATGCGCGCACGAAAACCGATGCTGTGGCGTTAGTGGCTCGGCACCATCCGGATAACTGGCCATCCAAGCATATCTTGTGTGATAAATTAGGCTTTGAATATTCCCATCATGAAGTCTATCCGCCAACTGGTTTGGTCACACCTTCTTATGTGTTGCCGTTGACCCATCCGCAACCGACTGCCCGCTTGCATTATGGCAATTGGCAAGCTGGTCAATTGGCCCAAGCCCACTACTTATGGGGCAATCGGCAGGTGACGGCGATGATCAGCAAAGCCGGCTTTAGTCAAGCTGATATCAAAGCACGCTTGGCTGCAGAATGTGCGTCACAACAAGCGCATGGTGTGCAATATTGGCCGATTTATCAAACCGATGGGGCGCTGGTCGGTGTGTGCGGGCTGCATGCGCGCAAAGCCGGCTGTTATGAGCTGGGTTATCATTTGCTGCCGCAGTTTTGGCAGCAAGGCTACGCCACTGAAGCAGCCCGCGGGGTGATCCGCTTTGCCCAACAAGTCTTGCAGGCACCGGCGTTGATCGCCGGGCACAATCCTGAGAATCTCGCTTCTAAGCACGTGCTTGAAAAAGTCGGCTTCTATTACACGCACAAAGTGGTTTACGCGCCGACTGGTAAGCTGTCGCCGCAGTATCGGCTGGATTTAGGCTAAGCCAAATTGTTCAGCCAACAACAAACCAATCAAGATGATCTCGATAACTGCTTCGATCGATAAGGCGCCCCAGCCGCGTTGTGGATGGGGGGTGGTGCGCCATAGCTGCCACTCGTTGCCAATAATGATTGCCGGAACCAAGATCAGCAACATTTTACCAGTGGTTGGCGTTTGCCCACCGCGGCTGGTGACGCTCATCTTGATCGCCGCTTCCGGCAGCCACAATAAGTACGCGCCAAAAATCAGCCATGCCAACTCTGATAGGCGCATGGTAAGTTTCGCTAATGCCATTATGGTCTCCTTGTAAGCCTTTTCTGCTGATTCTACGCTTGGGTCGGGCACTTGACAAGACACGGGCAGCACAAAGTCGCCATTCGTTCAGGAGGATCATCGCCGGCGCAAGGATCAACAAATCTTTGCCGCCCATTGCGGTGTCACCGCTGCGACCAGGGATACTCATTTTGATTGCTGCTTGTGGCAGCCACCATACGCATGCCCCAAGCAGCAGCCAAGCCAGATCTGATAAACGTGTGGTCAGTTTTGCCATTGCCATTTGCTCACTCCGTTAGTACCTTTTAGCGCGAGCATACGCTTTTGCGCAGTGGTGCACAAGCACAAAAAAGCCGTTTGATTCGATCGTGATGATCGAATCAAACGGCTTTAGTTTGCGTTACGCGTTTTCTTTAGCAGTGGGCCGCCAGATACCTAAGATCAACCCGGCGATCACCGCGCCGATGATCAGCGACATGATGAAGCCAAACTTCTGATTGGTCAAAGCCAAAGCGACGATGCCGCCATGCGGAGCAGGGACGTTGACATGCCACAATTGGGTGAGGCCGCCGGCAATGGCGGAGCCGATCACAGAACTGCCGATGACATGCAAGGGATCCGTCGCTGCAAATGGAATCGCGCCTTCAGTGATGAAGGTCAGGCCCAAGACATAGTTGGTTAAACCAGAGTTGCGTTCCGTGGCGGTGAATTTCTTCGGGAAGAAGGTGGAGGCGATGGCAATAGCCAACGGTGGGATCATCCCGCCGATCATGACTGCGGCCATCCAGCGTCCGTCTTTGAAGTTGCTGGCTTGATAAATCCCAATGGCGAAAGTATAAGCGGCTTTGTTGAAAGGACCGCCCATATCGATGGACATCATCGCCGCTAAGATCACGCCGACTACGATGGCGTTACCGGTACCCATACCTTCCAAGAAGCCGATCAAAGCGCCGTTTACAGCGGCAAAAATCGGATTGACGATGAAGAACATGATCAAGCCCATTAAGGCCAAGCCGATCACTGGGTAAATCAAGATCGTCTTCAAGCCGTCTAAGGAATGCGGCAAGCTGGCAAAGACTTTCTTCAGCAAGACGATCAGCCAACCGGCAATGAACCCGGCGGCTAACCCGCCGATGAAGCCGGCTGGGTTTTGCGCTTTAACCACAGATGCAGCCGCAAGCGTAGCCATGTAGCCGCCGACAAACCCTGGCATCAACGCTGGGCGATCGCCGATGGATACCGCGATATAAGCCGCCAACACTGGTACTAAGAAGGAGAAGGCGTAGTTGCCTAAGTTGTTGGTGAAGGTGAAGGCCATGGAATGTGCGCCCAGCCAGTTTTCAAAGATGAATGACAAGGCCATGATGATCCCGCCGCCAACCACGAATGGCAGCATGTTGGAGACACCATTCATTAAGTCTTGGTAGATCTTGTTCCAGGTGCTTTTTTCTTCAACTGCGGCGCCGGAATCTGCGACAGTGCCGTCAGCGTGGAAAATGCCGCCTTTTTGATCCAAGGTGTCTTGGATCAATTCTTCAGGCTTCTTGATCCCGTCGATCACTGGCCGATTCAACAAGTGCTTGCCGTTGAAGCGGTTCATTTCGACTTTCTTGTCGGCTGCGACAATGACGCCCACAGCGCGGTTGATATCGTCGTTGGACAACAGGTGCTTAACGCCTTCAGAGCCGTTGGTTTCGACTTTGATATCGACGTTCATTTTCTCGGCGGTTTCTTTCAAAGCCGCTTCGGCCATATAAGTGTGGGCAATGCCAGTTGGGCAGGCAGTCACCGCCACGATAAACGGACGTTGCTGCGGCTGCGCTTGGGCAGCTTGGGCTTTAGCGGCTTCTTTGGCTGCTTCAGCCTTTGCTTCTTCGGCTTCTTTCTTGTCTTTGGCGGCTTGTGCGTCAGAGAAGAGCTGTTGCACGTCGTCTGGGGTTTGGGCCTTCTTCAAAGCGGCTACCAAATCGGGGTTGATCAACAAGGAAGACAAAGCTGCCAGCGCCTGCAAGTGGGTGTTGTTGGCACCTTCAGGAGCGGCGATCATGAAGAACAAGTGCACCGGCTGGCCGTCTAAGGCGTTAAAGTCGATTCCGGCATCAGACTTGGCAAACAGCACTGTGGCGCGCTTGACGGCGGCGTCTTTGGCATGCGGCATCGCAATGCCATCGCCGATGCCGGTAGTGGATTCGGCTTCGCGCTTCAAGATGTCGCTGCGATATAAGTCCAAGTCATCGATAATGCCTTGTTCGTGGTACTTGGCAGTCATTTCATCGATCGCAGCTTCTTTAGTGGTTGCTTTGAGATCCATGATCATGACGTCTTTAAGTAGTAATTCGCGGATATCCATGATGTCCCCTCCTAAATTTCCTCGATAGTGATGGTTTGATAAACTTCATCGATCTTGGCTTTGGTGGCCAAATCAATGGAGAAGGCGGTTGCCGACCCGCATGCCAGCGAAACCTTGAAGGCTTCAATGACGTCGTTGGTTTGCTTTAAGGTGCCGGTGAAACCTGCCAGCATTGAATCACCTGCGCCGACAGAATTAAGCACGTGGCCTTTAGCGACAGTGCCATGATAGGCGCGATCTTGTTCGATCAACAAGGCACCAGCGCCTGCCATTGATACCAAGACATGTTGGGCACCTAGCGCCAACAATTTGCGGCCGGCAGTAACGGTGGCTTGCAAGTCTGGATACTCGGCATCATGGAATAATTCGGCTAATTCATGATGATTGGGTTTGACCACATAAGGGTGATCGCCTAAAGTGTCCAGCAAGGCTTGGCCGGTGGTGTCGATCACGAAGTCTGCGCCAGCTGCTTTGATCACTTGGATCAAGTCATGGTAGAAACTTTGCGGCAAACCATTCGGCAAGGAGCCGGCCATTACCACCACGTCGCCAGGTTCAAGGCGTTGTTGCAGCTTGGCAACGAAAGCTTCGCGCTCCGCTTGGCTGATCGTGGGGCCGCTGGCATTGAGCTCAGTTTCTTGTTCGGCTTTGAGCTTCACGTTGATACGCGTGTCGCCAGCCACCGGCGTGAAGTCGGTGGTCAGATCCAAGGCTTTGAGGCAAGCAGTGAGCCAATTGCCAGTGAAGCCGCCGGCAAAACCCAGCGCGATGCTGGGCAAACCGAGTTGGCCCAAGATGCGCGAAACGTTGATGCCTTTGCCGCCTGGCAGCTTGTGGTCGTCTGCTAAGCGATTGACCAGCCCTAGGCTTAACTTAGGCAAGCCGATCACATAATCGATCGACGGGTTTAAGGTGACGGAATAAATCAATGAGATACCTCCATAATATTGGAATATTCGCGATACGCAGCAGAAGCTTCCTTCAAGCTGGTGGTCAAGATCTGTACTTGCGGCAGCTTGGCGAACAAGGCGTTTGACACGATGCCGAATTTACTCGGATCGGCCAGCACCACCGTGGTCGTGCTTTGCTCGATGGCAGTTTGTTTGACTAACGCTTCTTCAGCATCCGGCGTGGTCAAGCCGAACTTGGGATGCACGCCGTTGGTGCCTAAGAAGGCAAAGTCGAAGTGGCGCTGGCGCAAGCCGTTGACGGTGCCAGCGCCGACGGTGGCTTTGGTGGCGGCTTTGATCTTGCCGCCGAGCATGTATGCGTCGATGTTGGCATCCGCTAAAGCCGAGGCATTATCCACGCCGGTGGTAACCACTGTGACGGCTTTGCCAGCCAGCAGCGGGATCATTTGCGCGGTGGTGGTGCCAGCGTCTAAGAAAATGCAGGCGTTATCCGGTACCATATTGGCCGCTTTAGTGGCAATGAGTTGTTTATCCAACAAGTTCTGTTCCGCCTTCTCGTGGACGGAAGCTTCTTTGGTGGTGGTACTTAGGCGTTCTGCACCGCCATGGATCCGGCGCAGTTTGCCAGCCAGTTCCAATTCCCCTAAGTCGCGGCGGATCGTGGATTCCGAAGCGCCTAAGGCTTGCATCAAGTCCTTGAGTTTCACGACTGGGGTGGCTTGCAACTGTTCGAGGATGTAGTGTTGACGTTCTTCTGTAAGCATTTGCATCACCTCACAACCATGAGTATACGCCACAAACAGTCAAAAGCAACCTTTTCCATTCAAAAACATTCAAAACATTTCAGCCAAACGTTCATTACCGTTTTTGTACCCACAAATATCTGCAAACCCTTTCATTTGTAGGAACAAATATGGTAAAGTAACTGTGAAGGGGGAATGTACCATGGGCAAATTAGGTGTGTCTGTCTACCCGGAGCGCTCGACCTATGAACAAGACGCAGCGTATCTGGCATTGGCAGCAAAATACGGTTACAAGCGCGTGTTCACGTCGCTGTTAGAGATCAAAGGCAACAAAGACGAAGTGGTGGCCAACTTCAAGCGGGTGATCACCCGGGCCAATGAATTAGGCATGCAAGTGATGGTCGATATCAACCCGGCCTTGTTCCAACAGCTTGGTGTGAAATATGACGACTTGCGCTTCTTCAAGGATTTAGGCGCTTGGGGCGTGCGGTTGGATCTGGGCTTTACCGGTGCCGAAGAAGCCGCGATGACGCGCAACCCATACAACATCAAAATCGAAGTCAACATGTCGCAAGGGACGCATTATATCGATAACATTATGGCCTTCAATCCCAAGCGCGATAACTTGTTGGGTTCGCACAACTTCTATCCGCATCGCTTCTCGGGCTTAGGCCAGAAGTTCTTTGATGACGCCACGAAGTTGTTTACCGATCACAATCTCAATACGGCAGCTTTCGTTAATGCGCATTCAGCGACGTTTGGCCCTTGGCCAACGCAAGACGGCTTGTGCACGCTTGAAGCACATCGCAACTTGCCGATCGCCACGCAAGTCAAGCATTATCAACTGCTGGGCACCATCAATGACGTGATCATCGGCAACGCTTATGCTTCAGAAACTGAATTGCAACAAGCCGCAGCGGCATTCACTGCGGATTACCCAAGCCTGCGGGTGGTGCCGGAAGCTGACGCGACTGACTTGGAGCGCGAGTTGTTGTTTGAGAATCCGCATTCTTATCGCGGGGATGCGTCTGAGTACTTGTTGCGCTCGACGCAAACGCGGGTGAAGTATGCTGACCGCGATTTTCCAGCGCACCACACTGTCGCAATCAAGCGCGGGGATGTGTTGATCGACAACGCTGGCTATGGCCAATACAAAGGCGAAACCCAAATCGCCTTGCAAGCCATGCCTAATGATGGCCGGGTGAATGTGGTAGGCCATGTGCATCCAGAAGAGTTGTTCCTATTAGATTACCTGCGGCCGTGGAGTGGTTTCACAATGACCGAGGCAAAATAAAATCACTGCCGTTCCGCTTACCGGCAGTTGCGCCTGCACAAACGTGTGCAGGCGTTTTTGTATCCCAGAGCGCAGCAGCCCGAACTTAGCGGTGGATATAAGGCGGGATGACGCAAGGCGCTCTTTGCCTTGGCGGCGTCACGACTTATATCACGCCGCGTTGCGCCATGCAGCTCGACGAAGACCACAGTCGTCTAAAGCGGGGACTTGCCCCCAGGCCCGGACAGGTATTGCTTCGGCGCGCGGGGCAAGCATCGGCGCAGGCGGTGCGGCCGGCGCCAACCGCGCTGAAAAGCGCGCGTTTTCTGCCTAACTTTTGAGCTTTGCGCTCGCCTGCGGCTCGCCTTGCAAATCTCAAAAGTTGCCGCGATCAGCGCAGCAAGCCAGGCACAAACCGCTTGTCTCACTGCGCTGATCGTTTCACGGCCTGACCGATGCTTGCCCCGCGTGCCTACGCAATGCCTGTCCTCCGTAATCGAATTAGCTTAGTGATTCGGTGTTTGCCGATGAGTCGGCTGGTATTGATCCTGTTCGTTGGCCTTCTAATCAGGAGCACGATCAGTTACCAGCTTGCAGCCATCAATTCATGTCAGGGAATAATGTTGGCGAAGAATCGTCTACTCGTGCGCAAAGTGTCGATGCAACTGATGAAACCAAAATAATTATTCGCGCATTCAGCTTGGTTGGATCAGGCTGGGTGGCAAACAAACTGACGGCTTGAGGTTTGTTAACCAGCGCCTAAGCCATGCAGATCGCGGGACGATCAAAGCTTTGGCCAAGTGCACAAACAGCGAAACTTGTTTTCGCCAATCGACACGACAAGGGGTATTGGGGCTGGTATAATGAGAGAGACTTTGCAAATAGGCGTTGGGGTTTGGTATGATAGATAGATTGATTATCGGACAGCGCTTTGGCGCATAACAGGAGGAAGATATGTTTGTCGATACTGTGACAGTTGAAGTACAAGCCGGCAAAGGCGGCGACGGGATGGTGGCGTTTCGCCATGAAAAGTTTGTTCCCTTCGGCGGCCCGGCTGGCGGTGATGGCGGCCGCGGCGGCAGCATCATTTTCTACGTGGACGAAGGGTTGCGGACGTTGATGGACTTTCGCTATCAGCGCCACTTTAAGGCCAAATCCGGCGGCAATGGCCAAGGCAAAGCAATGTACGGCCGCAAAGCCGAAGACTTGCGGGTGGCTGTGCCAGCCGGGACCACTGTGACTGATGCTGACACCCATGAGGTGATCGGCGATTTGACGCACCCTGGCGAAGAATTAGTTGTGGCCCGCGGCGGCCGCGGCGGGCGGGGCAACATTCACTTTGTGTCCCCGAAAAACACTGCTCCGGAAATCGCAGAAAATGGTGAACCAGGCGGCCATCGCTATGTGACACTGGAATTGAAAGTCTTAGCTGATGTGGGCTTAGTGGGCTTCCCGTCTGTGGGTAAGTCGACGCTGTTGTCAGTGGTCACTTCGGCTAAACCTAAGATCGCCGCTTATCAATTCACCACTTTAGTGCCGAACTTGGGCATGGTGCAGTTGGATGACGGGACTGATTTTGTCATGGCTGATTTGCCAGGGCTGATCGAAGGCGCCAGCACCGGCGTGGGCTTAGGCATTCAGTTCCTGCGCCACGTAGAACGCACGCGCGTCATCTTGCATTTGGTGGAAATGGATCCAGATTCTGGCCGCGAGCCGATCGAAGATTACCATCAGATCCGCAAAGAACTGGAAACTTATGACGATACGATCTTGCAGCGGCCACAATTAGTGGTGGCCACCAAGTTGGATCTGCCAGGTTCGGCTGAGCGCTTCGCAACATTTAAGGCGCAATTGTTAGCCGAAGGGGTCAAGGAAGCGGATATTTTCGAGATCTCAAGTATCACCCATGCCGGGGTGCAGAATTTGATGCATGCCACTGCCAAGGCGTTGGCTAGTGCGCCGCATTTTGCCGTGAAGCAGTCTGGCGAAGCGGAATATGTCTTCAAACAAGACGCCAATGAGGTCCATGTGACGCGTGATGAAGATGGTACGTTCATCTTGTCTGGCGAGAAGCTGGAGAAAACCTTTGCCATGGCGAATTTGGATCATGACGACGGGGTGTTGCGCTTTGCGCGGCAATTGCGCAGCCTGGGCATTGATGATGCGTTGCGTGATGCCGGCGCGCATCAAGGTGACTTGGTGGCGATCGATGATTTCACCTTCGAATTCGTCGAATAATTCAAATGCGTAAGGTGGGTATGTTCAATGGGGACCAAAACAATTCGCCGGCGGTATATCACCGGTTTTGATGGTTTGCGAACGCTTGGGGTGATCGGGGTGATCTTGTACCACCTGCGACCAGACTTGTTTAAAGGTGGGTACTTAGGGGTACCGATCTTCATGGTGGTGTCTGGGTATTTGATCACTGACGGCTTGTTGATGCAAATCGATGCCACTGGCACGGTGGATCTCAAGACGTTCTTTCTCAAGCGCATCAAGCGCTTGTATCCGGGATTGGTGGCGGTGCTGTTCGGCACTGCGGCATATATTGCCTTGTTTGCCCATGATCTGTTGCACAATTTGCACATGATGGTGTTGACGAACCTCGCGTATGTTTACAACTGGTGGCAGATCATGCACGGCCAGTCGTATTTCCAGCGCTTTGCCAGCAATGAATCGCCGTTCACTCATTTGTGGACGTTGTCGATCGAAGGCCAATACTATCTGGTTTGGCCGTTTATCGTTTTAGGTTTGGTGTTGTTGGTCAAGAACCGGGCCAAGATTTTCAATGTGGTCTTCTTGTTTGCTGTGATCAGCGCCGGGTGGATGTTTGTCTTGTATCATTTGACCATGACGGCACCAGGTGCTGATCCCAGCCGCTTGTATTACGGCACAGACACACGGGCGTTTGCGATTTTGCTGGGAGCGGCGTTGGCGTTCATTTGGCCGTCTGCACATTTAAGCAAACATCTTGGCGCCAAGCAGGCACGGATCTTGGATGGCATCGGGATCGTGGCGTTGTTGGCGATTGTGGCAATGGTGTTCACGTTAGATGCCCAATCACCGTTTCTGTATCAAGGCGGGATGTTCCTGTTTGCGCTGGCTTGCACATTCTTGGTGGCTGTGGTGGCGCATCCTGGGGCGCACTTCAACCGCTTGTTGTCCAACCGAGTTTTCGCATGGGTCGGCAGCCGTTCTTACGGCTTATACTTATACCAATTTCCAGTGATGATCTTCTGGGAGAACCGCTTCAAAAACATTGCCGCGCATCAATTGTTGTACGCGGTGTGCGAAGTGGCGCTGATTGTGATCATCTCGGAGCTGTCGTATCGCTTTATCGAACAGCCTTTGGCGCATTTTGATTACCATCAAACCAAGGCTTTTGTGAAGGATTATTTCACCGGCCGCACGCATGGCGCCAAGCGCGTCGTGCCGCTGATCGCCGCGGCAATCTTGATTTGTGGCGGCGTTGGCGTTGGCATGGCGCCTGGGGCCAAGTCCACTGCAGACGAATCGCCATTGGCCAAGCGTTTAGAAGCCAACAAAGCCGATGCCAAAGCCAAGCAAGCTGCGTTAAAAGCTGCCCAAAAGCGCAACGCCGCTTCCAAGTCAGCTTCTGAATCCTTGGCGAAGAACAAATCAGCCAGCCTCAGCGTGGCCAAGTCCATGAGTGCTGCGGCAGAATCCAAGGCCAAAGCACATCCGGTGAATACGGAATACGAGAAGTATGGCTTCACCCAGGTGCAGCTGCAAGCGGCGCAGAATCTGCAAGTGACCATGGTTGGCGATTCGGTGATGCTGGATGCCAAGCCTGGCTTGCAGCAACTGATGCCGCATGCCTTCGTTGATGCTGCGATTTCGCGGCAAATGGTCAACACCATCGACACCGTCAAGCACTACGCCGACACCGGCGCCTTGGCGCAAAATGTGGTGATCGGCTTAGGCACCAATGGGCCGTTTAGCCCAGACAACATGGCGCAGATGATGGCGGCTATTGGCAAAGACCGGCGCGTATTCTGGGTCAATGTGCATGTACCAACGCGCACTTGGCAAAACCAAGTCAATGACTTGTTGAATCGTGAAAAGGGCAAATACCCGAATCTGACGGTGATCGATTGGTATCACACCGCTGCAGGTCACAGTAATTGGTTCTATGATGATCAAGTGCACATGAACCCGACTGGCAATCCTTATTACATCAGTTTGATTGTGAAAACTTTGTTGGCTGCTCAGAAATAAGCAGCCGGCTTGCAAGCGGCTATGCGCTGCGATTCATTGTCGAATCGCGGTGCATGGCCGCTTGTGTTGCTTAATCATGAGCGAAAAACGGCACCTGGTAGCAGCATGATGCGCAAGTTTGCTTGTTCGCCGTCGTTTGACTGGCGTGCAATGTGACTGCCAGGTGCCGATTCTTACAGTTTCATGATTGGCTTGAATGTGTCAATGAGGGTGAATGGGCAAGCTGCATCCTGATTAGTGAATTAGGCCAGGGATTGCGGAGTGGCGTGGGGCAAGCGGCGGTCAGGCCGTGAAACGATCAGCACAACAAGACAAGTGGGTTGTGCTTGGCTTGCTGTGCTGATCGCGGCAAGTTCAGAGACGGGCAAGTGAGCGAAGCGAGCGCCTGGCTCTGAACTTAGGCGCAAAACGCGCGTCCCTTAGCGCGGTTGGAGCCGGCCGCACCGCCTGCACCGCCGCTTGCCCCACGCTGCGCAGGGATCCCTGGCCGGCCCCAACCCAGCAATCCCTGCTTGGCTCAACCCCAGCGAAAGTCGCCGCAGTAAAGTGCGGTGTGGTACACTGGATAGAGATTATTTTTAGAATAGGAAGTAAGCTATGGAAATCGAATTCTTAGGCACTGGCGCAGGTTCGCCTAGCAAGACGCGCAATGTGTCAAGCGTGGCGTTGAAATTGTTGGACGAACGCAATGAGGTCTGGCTGTTTGACTGCGGTGAAGGCACCCAACATCAGATCCTCAAAACGACCATCCGGCCGCGCAAAGTGACCAAGATCTTCATCACCCACCTGCATGGGGACCATATTTTTGGCTTGCCTGGTTTTTTGGCCAGCCGCGCCAATCAAGGCGGCGAAGAGCCGCTGGTGATCTATGGCCCAGAAGGCATCGAGCGTTTTGTGCGCACCAGCTTGCAGGTGACCCAAACTCGCTTGCCTTACAAGGTCAGCTTTAAGCTTTTGACTAATCCTGGCATCGCTTTTGAAGATGAAACGTTCAAGGTGACTTTCGACACGTTGGAGCATCGGATCTTGGCCTTCGGGTTCCGTGTGGAAGAAAAGCCGCATCCTGGCGAGTTGTTGATCGATAAAGTGCGCCAAGCCAAAGTGCCGGCAGGGCCTTTGTATGGCAAACTTAAAGCCGGTGAAACCATCACCTTAGCCGATGGGCGCATCTTGAACGGCCATGACTTCATCGGCCCGGCGCAATCCGGCCGCACCGTGGCGATTTTTGGCGACACCCGCCGCACGCCGCATGCGCAAGCCTTGGCGCAAGACGCCGATGTGTTGGTGCATGAAAGTACTTTTGGCCCAGATGAAGCCAAGCTGGCGCGGCAGTATTATCACACCACCAACATTCAAGCGGCCCAATTGGCCAAAGCCGCTCATGTCAAGCGCTTGTTGCTGACCCATATTTCAGCGCGCTACATCGGCAAAGGCGCAGTGATGTTGGAACGCTCGGCGCAGAAGATCTTTGCCAATACCCATGTCGTGCATGATCTGGAAGCTATCGATGTACCATTCAAGAAGGAGGATGGGCATGCAACTGAATGATCAAACCGTGGTGATCACCGGCGCCTCCAGCGGCTTAGGCAAGGCGATCGCTTTTGCGTGTGCCAAACGCGGGGCCACAGTGGTGTTATTGGCGCGGTGCTTAGGCGTGTTGCAACACGTGCAAGCGCAAGTGTCGGCGCTGTCTGGCAAGCCTGCATACGCTTATGCGTTAGATGTGGCTGATCCTACGATGTGCCAAGCGGTGGCCAAGCGGGTGCTTGCCCAAGTGCCGCAAGTTGATGTCTTGGTCAATGCGGCCGGCTTTGGGCATTTTGAAGCGGCGCTGGAGACTTCGCCAAAGGTGATCGAAGCGATGTTTCGCACCAATGTCTTAGGCACCATGTACATGACGCGCTTGTTTGGCCGCGCGATGATTGCGCAAGGTCGCGGGCATATCATCAATATCGCCTCGATGGCTGGTAAAATGGCCACCCCAAAATCGGCGATTTATTCGGCTTCCAAATTTGCTGTGGTTGGTTTTTCCAACGGCTTGCGCTTGGAGCTTAAGCCTTTGGGGGTTAAGGTCACCACCGTCAATCCCGGACCGATCAACACCAATTTCTTTGCCGTGGCAAAAGCCAGTGATTACTTGCAGTCGGTTAAGGCCTTGGCGTTAGACCCAGATAAGCTGGCCGCCCGCATCGTCAATGCCTTCAATAAGCCGGTGCGCGAAATCAATGCGCCAGGTGTGATGGCCGTGGCAGCAGTCGGGTATAATCTGTTGCCGCATCTAGGCGATTGGCTGGCCGGCGGCATGTTCAATAAGAAATAGGAGACAGCATGAAGAATCAACAACGTTTGATCGTCGGGCTCGTGTTGAGCTTGGTGTTGATCGTGTTTGCGTTATTGAACGGCCAAGTGGTGGCGGTGAATTTCTTTGGCGCCAAGGTCCATTGGCCGCTGATCGTGGTGATCGTGGTGGCGGTTTTGATCGGCGTGGTGATCGCGCTTTTGACCATGCGCAAGAATCCGCCTAAAGACTGAGTCTAAAACCGTCCGGAAGCCCGGGCGGTTTTTGCGTTTTGACCTTTACTGACTAATGGCTGATTGCGTATAATATGAGGTGTAGACAAGCCACGAAGGGAGCCAGAATATGAACCCAGATAAATTCACGCAAGCCGTCAGTGATGCTGTGGCGGCGGCGCAACAAATCGCGCAAGTGCGCCATCATCAAGAAGTTGACGTGCCTGAATTGTTTAAAGCGTTAGTGCAGCCCAACCAATTTGCCACACAGGTCTTTCAAGAAGCCAAGATCAACATCGACGGCTTAAATGCTGCCATCGATAAGGCCTTAGACGATGAGCCGGTAGTTGAAGGCAACACCCAATATGGCCAGAACATGAGCCAGAATCTTTATCATTTGCTGCAAGACGCCGATCAGGTGCGCGAGCAATTCGGCGACGAATATATTGCCACTGAAGCGGTGCTGTTGGCGGTGTTTGACCAACAATACTTGAGTATCAGCGAATACCTCAAAAGCCAAGGCCTGACCAAAGCCAAACTGCGCAAAGTCGTTGACAAATTGCGCAATGGCGCCAAAGTCACCTCCAAGAATGCCGAAAACACCTACCAAAGCCTCAAGAAATATGGCACCGACTTGGTGGCCGAAGCGCGTTCTGGCAAGATGGATCCGATCATCGGCCGCGATGATGAAATTCGTGACGTAATCCGCATCTTGAGTCGCAAAACCAAGAACAACCCGGTATTGATCGGCGAACCCGGCGTGGGCAAAACCGCCATTGTCGAAGGCTTGGCCCAGCGCATCGTCCGCCAAGACGTGCCAGACAACCTCAAAGACAAAACCATTATCAGCTTGGATATGGGCAGTTTGTTAGCCGGGGCGAAATACCGCGGCGAGTTTGAGGAACGCTTCAAGGCGGTACTTAAAGAAGTCCAGAAATCGCAAGGCCAGATCATCTTGTTTATCGACGAGATCCACACCATTGTCGGCGCCGGCAAAGCCGAAGGGGCCATGGATGCCGGCAACTTGCTCAAGCCCATGCTGGCGCGCGGCGAATTGCATTTGATCGGGGCCACGACGCTTGATGAATATCGTGAAAACATCGAAAAAGACAAAGCCTTGGAACGCCGCTTCCAGCGCGTGCTGGTGCAAGAGCCAAGTGTTGAAGATACGATTTCGATTTTGCGCGGGCTCAAAGAGCGCTTTGAGATCTTCCATGGTGTGCGCATTCACGATGCGGCGCTGGTGGCAGCGGCTACTTTGGCTGATCGCTATATCACCGATCGCTTCTTGCCGGATAAAGCCATCGATTTAGTCGACGAAGCCAGCGCCAACATCAATGTTGAAATGAATTCGCGGCCAACTGAATTAGACGTGGCCGAACGCCGCCAGATGCAGCTGGAAATCGAAGAACAGGCGCTAAGCAAAGAAACTGATCAAGCCTCGATCAAGCGCTTGGGGCAATTGCGTCATGAACTGGCAGACCTCAAAGAAGAAACCAACCGCCTCAAGGCCCAATGGGATGCCGAGAAGAAAGACATCACTGCCGTGAACGACAAGAAAGCCCAAATCGACAAGGCCAAACACGAGTTGGAAGATGCCCAAGCCAAATATGATTTGGAAACTGCAGCGCGCTTGCAACACGGCACGATCCCGCAACTTGAACAAGAACTGGCTGACATGGAAAAAGCCGACCGGCCAGATGAATGGTTAGTCCAAGAATCGGTCACGGAACAAGAAATTGCTGCCGTCATTTCGCGGCAAACCGGTATTCCAGTAGCCAAGCTGGTACAAGGCGATCGCCAGAAGCTCATGCATTTAGCAGATAATTTGCACAAGCGCGTGATCGGCCAAGACGAAGCAGTCAACGCTGTCGCCGATGCGGTTTTGCGTTCGCGTGCCGGGCTGCAAGACCCCAGCCGCCCGCTTGGCAGCTTCTTATTCCTGGGGCCTACCGGGGTCGGTAAAACCGAGCTGGCTAAAACGCTGGCTGATGCGTTATTTGACTCTGACAAGCACATGGTGCGCATCGATATGTCTGAATATATGGACAAGATCTCGGTATCGCGTTTGGTCGGGGCGGCACCAGGTTATGTGGGCTATGAAGAAGGCGGCCAGTTAACTGAAGCGGTGCGCCGCAACCCATACACGATCGTGCTGTTAGACGAAATCGAAAAGGCCCATCCTGATGTCTTTAACATTTTGTTGCAAGTCTTAGATGATGGGCGCTTGACTGACAGCCAAGGCCGCACGGTCAACTTTAAGAATACGATCATCATCATGACGTCTAACCTCGGTTCTGAAAGCCTGCTGGACGGCATGGAACAAGACGGCAAGATCACCCAAGAACGGCGCGATCAAGTGTTGAAATTGATCCGCGGCAGCTTCAAGCCGGAATTCTTGAACCGGATCGACGACATCATCATGTTCAACCCGTTGCGCCTGGCTGATATCGAGAAAATCGTGATGAAAGATCTCGACAAGCTCAACGTGCGCTTGCATGAGCAAGATATTGATTTGCAAGTGACCCCGGCGGCTGAAGAATGGCTGGCTGATAAAGGCTATGAACCAGCTTACGGCGCCCGGCCGCTGCAGCGCTTGATCACCAATGTGGTGGAGACACCGTTGGCCAAGCAGCTGATCAGCGGGGAGATCTTGCCGCAATCGACGGTGGTGTTAACGGTTAAAGACGGGAAACTCGCTTTTGAAGCCCAGGCCAAAGCCGCGCAGCCTGAAGCTTAAGGGCAAAGCGCAGAATTTTTCTGTAAAGGTCTTGCCTTGACGGGCGTTTTCTAGTAAGATAAGTGTTGCTGTGGTAGTACCAAACTATCCAATGCATCGGATGTGGCGGTTTTGCTTGCAATTTCGCCAAGGTCCGGTATAGTAGAAAAGAAATCTAATACAAAGGGGTTTTCCGCTCATGGCAGTTCCAGCACGCAGAACGTCTAAGACCAAGAAGCGTATGCGCCGCGGCCACATCAAGTTGAACGTTCCAAACTTACAATTTGATGCTACGACCGGCGAATATCGTGTTTCTCACCACGTATCTCCAAAGGGTTACTACAAAGGTGCCCAAGTGGTTAAGAACAGCACGAACGCTTAATTAGAAATACCAGCCCAACGGTTGGTATTTTTTTGTGCCAAAAGCGCAATGGCGCGCCTTCAACAACGAAGTTTGGGGAGGCCGGCCAGGGGTTGCTGCGCGGCGTGAGGCAAGCGGCGGCGCAGGCGGTGCGGCCGGCTGCAACTGCGCTGAAAGGCGCGCGGTTTCCGCCTAACTTTTGAGCTTTGCACTCGCCTGTGGCTTGTCTTGCAAATCTCAAAAGTTGCCGCGATCAGTATCGCAAGCCTTGCACAGCCCGCAAGTCTTGCGGTACTGATCGTTTCACGGCCTGACCGCCGCTTGCCCCACGCTGCTCCGCGACCCCTGGCCTACATCTTCGGTAGCATTGCAGTGTGTTGGCGCATGATTCTCCTAACCTGAAACAAATTCAGTAGGAATGAGCGAGCGAGGGCAGTGAAGGCGCATCGGCAGCCAGAAACTGTTTCCTTCAAGTTGATCGATCAAGAAATAGCTGATTCATACTGAGTGAGTTATGGACCGCAGGCGGCGTCGGGGGAGCGACTGGATAATCGGCGCTACATTGTTCGGTTCCTGTTTGTATTGGATATCAGTGTTTAACTGCAGGGTTTGCTTACCTGACACGACTGGTGTCGGACAGTGCTGATCGCAGCAGGAATTGAGGCAGGCAGGGGAGCGCAGCGAGTGCCTGGTCCGATGCTTAGGCGTAAAACGCGCGCTTCTCAGCACAGTTGGCGCCGGCCGCACAACCTGCGCCGCCGCTATCCCCACACCCCGCAGCAGTCCCTGGCCGGCCCCCCAGCATTTGATATAGTTTCAAATACTAGATGATATGGTATAATGTTAGTGAGGTGATTAATATGGCAGAACAACAGGCTTTTACGACTTATTTGGCCCGGCTGCAGCAAGCAAGCCTGCCGCGGTGGACGGACTTGCCGCAGTTTGACTTGTATATGGATCAAGTCGTGCAATTCGTCAATGAAATCGTTACGCCGCTGGGGCTGGATCCTTTAACAGCCACGATGGTCAACAACTATGTCAAAAAAGGCGTCATCAAAGCGCCAACCAAGAAGAAGTACCAACGCAGCCAACTGGCCAACATTTTGGTGATCGCGATTTTGAAGCCGGTGTTTAATCTGGACACCATCGCTTCTGGGATCAATTACCAATTGATCGACCGCGAGCCTGCCCAGGCGTTTGACGCGTTCATTCTGTCATTTATCAAAGCGGTACAGCAAGCTAACTCCGACTTTACCGGCGAAATGACCATTAACGCTGTCAACAAAGCAGACACGACTAATATTCAAAGTGCCATGGTTAACTTGGCGATCAATGCAGTGTTAGAGAAACTGCTGGTGGAAATGATGGCCCAAGCGGTGGCACCACAAGCGCCAGCCAAGAAGCGCTGAGACGCAAATGTGACACACAGTCACATTATGGTTGTCACCATGGCTGCAGTGGCGTATTCTGGTGAACAGACTTGAATATAAGGATGATCATAATGAAAAAAATTGCATTACTGGCCTTGAGTATGGCAGCAGTCATTGGTCTGACGGCTTGTGGCAATCAACTGTCAGTCAACAAGGCAACTTACAAACAAAGCGGCATGGTGGCGGTAATCAAAGGCAAAACCGCTGGCCATGATACGGTTCATTACACAGCAGCCACCACCAAAGGCTCGGCCAAAGTCAACGGCGACACTTATGTGGTGAGTGTCCCAGCCAGCACCAAAGACCAAACCGTCACCATCAAAGCTGGCTCGCAGAAGGTAACCACCAAAGTCAAAGCAGCTAAGGCGATCATGCCTTACAAGCAGTTTGCGACGACTTTCAATCAAGCGGTTGTCGCCACAGCCTTGCCTAAAGACGTGCAAAAGCAGTTGCAATCCGCCAGCAAGAACAAAGGTCAGGCGCCTGATATCGCCGCCATGACGCCAGCACAAAAGGCGGCTTATGCCAAGCAGCAACAGGCCTTACAAGCGGCGATGGTCAAAGCCCAAACGGCAACCAAAGCGCAGCAATTACCAACGACTGCCACTGGCTTAAAACAGATCTTAAAGTCTGACAGCGGCTCGATTCGCGCCAATGTTCAAGATGGGCAACTGATTGCCTTGACTGACGTGGCGTCTGTGAAAGCCATGAAAGACAAAACCAAGAAGACGGCTTTTGGCACGCAGTTTGCCTTGTTGGCGACTGCTGCTGGCGCTAATGCCAAAGATGTGCTGAAGGCTTTTGCCGATGAAATCAAAGATGCCAATTCCGGCTCCACCACCACCAAGACGATCACCTCCAATGGGGTGAAGTTCAACTTAGGGTTGTCGGCTTCGGATCTGTACATTTACATCACCAAATAACGATCATGGCCGCGCAAACTTAAATTTGCGCGGCCATAATTTGTGTGCTTATCTAAACAAAATGCCTGTCGCAATCGCGGCAGGCATTTTGGGTTTATTCGTGGTCTTTGGAGGCAGCAGGTGCTGCAGCGTTCAAGATCGCTGGCACGATGCACAGGATAACCGCGAAAATCGCGGAAATGATCGTGCTAAGTACCGGGTCGTATGTGGCGCCGTTAAGCGCACCGACTAGGAAGCCGACGACTTGACCGAGGATGACCCCCCAGACAATAGTAACAAGATAACGCATATGATCCCTCTTTTCATTCTACATCTTATCACCACGACCTGAGATTGCAACTCAATTACGGTATAATCGTCATAGAGGTGAGTTCATGTGGTTTACACATATGCAAGTGCACAGCGCCTACAGCCTGCTGCAAAGTCCCTTGACGATCCAAGAAATCGTCGATAATGCCAAAGCCCGCGGTTACTCAGCGATTGCCTTGACAGATACCAACGTGATGTATGGTGTCGTTGAGTTCTATCGCCAAGCCACCAAGGCCAAGCTCAAACCCTTGTTAGGCTTACATGTGGCGGTGGCTGATGGTGAAGTGTTGTTGATTGCCGAAACTACTGCCGGCTACCACCAATTGTTAAAGATCAGCTCCGCCATTAAACTTGCCGAAACTTTGCCTAAGCTCGCCGACTTACCGACTTTTAAAGGCTTGGCTGCGATCGTGCCTGGGGCGTATTTGTTGACCACCGCGTTTCGCGACGCTTGGGGCAGTGCCGATGATTATCTGGCGGTGGTGCAGCAATTGGCACCAAGCGATACTTATTTGGGCTTGACGCAAAGCGAACTGGCTTCAGAGCTTGCGGCTTTTGCCCAAGCGCGGCAACTGCCGCTGTTGGCCTTAGGCGATGTGCAATATCTTGACCCCAACGACGCGTTCTTGCAGAAAACGATGCAAGCCATCAAAGCCGGCAGTTTGTTAAATCAACGTGATCCGACGTTAATGGATGCCGGCGCGCATTGGCTCACACCGCCAGATCAAGCTGCGTTGCCTTTTGAACAAGCGGGGCTTGATGAAGCGTTGGCCAACACCCAAGCCTTAGCCAAGCGCGCGCAAGTGACCATTGAGTTCAAGCAACCGCAACTGCCGCATTACCAAACGCCTAATGCGCAACCTGCTGAGGCGTATTTGCGTGAACTGGCTACCAAGGGCTTGGCCAAACGCTTTAAAGGTCAAGCAGTGCCAGAAGCTTACACCAAGCGCTTGACCTATGAGCTGGGAGTGATCACGCAAATGGGTTTTGCTGATTATTTCTTGGTGGTGTGGGATGTGATGAATCACGCCCATGAAGTTAACATCATGACCGGCCCAGGACGCGGTTCTGCGGCTGGGGCGCTGGTGTCATATGCGCTGGCGATCACCGAAGTTGACCCGATCGAATATCATTTGTTGTTTGAACGCTTCTTGAATCCCGCGCGGGCCAATATGCCGGATATCGATTTGGACATTCCAGATAATCGCCGCGGCGAGTTGATCCAATATGTGCATGAACGCTATGGCGACGATCACATGGCCCAAATCATCACTTTCGGGACTTTTGGCGCCAAACAAGCGCTGCGCGATGTGTGTCGGGTGTTTGGCTTGAGTCAATTTGACAGCAACAAGTGGAGTGCTGCGATCCCAGAGCAATTTCATATCGATTTGAAAACAGCTTATGAGAAATCTCAGCCGCTGAAGAACTTGGTGGCAGATTCTGAGCAAAACCGCCTCATGTTTGGCTTGGCGACACGCTTAGAAGGCTTGCCGCGGCACGATTCCACGCATGCTGCCGGAGTGGTGTTGGCCCAAGAGCCCTTAAGCAACACTGTGGCGCTGCAGACTGGCAGCGACGGCATTGCCCAAACCCAAGTGCCGATGGGTGATGTCCAAGCGCTGGGGTTGTTGAAGATGGACTTCTTAGGCTTGCGCAATTTAAGTATCCTGGCCACTGCCAGCTATTGGGTCGAGAAACAAACCGGGCAGCCTTTTGACCCAAAGACGATCCCGCTGGATGATCAAGCCACGCTGGCTTTGTTTGCACGCGGGGATACCAATGGGGTGTTTCAGTTTGAATCTGCCGGCATCAGGCGGGTGCTTAGGGCGTTAAAGCCGACCAGCTTTGAAGACGTGGTGGCAGTCAACGCCTTGTATCGGCCAGGGCCGATGGAAAACATCGATACCTTCATTGCCAGAAAACACGGCCAAGAGCCGATCACTTATCCAGCAGAAGCGTTGCGCCCGATCTTGGCGTCGACTTATGGGGTGCTCGTGTATCAAGAACAAGTCATGCAAGTGGCCAGCACCTTAGGGGGCTTTTCGCTTGGCGAAGCGGACTTGTTGCGCCAAGCGATGTCCAAGAAGAAAGCAGCGGTGCTTGAGAAAGAGCGCGCCGCTTTCATGCAAGGCGCCGCCAAGCTTGGTTATTCGACGCAAGTGGCCACCACGGTGTATGACTATATCGACCGCTTTGCCAATTACGGCTTCAACCGCAGCCACGCGGTGGCATATTCGATGATCGCCTTTTGGTTGGCGTATTTGAAGACACATTATCCAGCGGCTTTCTATGCGGCGCTGATGAACACCAGTGTGGCCAATCACGACAAGCTGCGCGTATATGTGCAAGAGCTCAAGGCGCGGCATTTGCCGCTATATGCGCCGGATATCAACTTATCCAAGCGCAACTTCACCATTGAAAATTCTGGCATCCGCTTCGGCTTTGCGATGATCCGCGGGGTGCGGCGCGATTTCGTCACCGCGCTGTTAGACGCCCGTCAAAACGGGCCGTTCACAAGCCTGCGTGATGTGTTGCGCCGCATTGATCCCAAGTGGTTGAAAGCCGAGTCTTTTGCGCCTTTGGTGTATGCCGGGGTGTTTGACCGCTTCGATACCAATCGCGCCCAAACCGTGGCTAATTTAGATGAGTTGATCGAAAGCATTCGCTTAGCCGGCAACGATGTGGGGCTGTTTGAAGTCTTGGCACCAAAACTCACCAAGGTGCCAGAACTTTCGGCGACAGACCGCTTGGATCAAGAAGCCGCGGTGTTAGGCGTGTATCTTTCCGGTCATCCGGTGGATCGTTATGTTAATGCATTGAAGCCTTTTGAACGTTTGACCAGCGCGCAAGCATTGGTTGTCAACGCGCAAGTCAAAGTGGTGTTGGTGATTCGGCGTATCAAGCGTTTGCGCACGAAGAAAGGCGAAGAAATGGCCTTTGTCGATGGCCAAGACGCCACTGGCAACGTGTCTGTCACTGTTTTTCCCCGAGTGTATCCGCAAATGCGCCAGTTTGAAGCCGGGCAGGTGATCGTGGTGCAAGGCAAAGTTGAAAACAAATCCGGCTTGGCGATTTTAGCCAACCGCGTGCAGCTGGCCGAAGCGGCAGTGGCGGCTTTGCCTAAAGGCCGCTTGTTCATCAAGCTGCCGCAGGATTTCGCCCAAGCTCAAGAAGCTGCGTTACTGAAAACGCTCCAAGCGCATCGCGGGCCGCTGCCGGTGATCACCGTTGCGGCTAAGACGCGAGACACCGTGATGTTGGCGCCAGCTTATTGGGTGGCGGATGATGCCGCCACCACCGCTGCAATCGCCCAGATCATGGGGGCAGACAATGTTGTATTACAGACTAATGAGACCCCGCGTGAAAATCCGCAAAAATAAGGATTAAACCGCGACATGCTTTCAGAAAAGTGTTAAACTAAATGAGTGTTTGAGATCAAGACGTTGATCTTAATAAGATTATGCATGAGGTGAAATGATGAAACGCATCGGGATTTTGACCAGTGGTGGCGACGCTCCTGGTATGAACGCTGCTATTCGTGCCGTAGCCCGCAAGGCTATGCATGAAGGCTTGGAAGTTTATGGGATCAACTACGGTTATGCCGGCTTGGTGGCAGGGGACATCTTCAAGATGGACCTGCACTCAGTTGGTGATAAGATCCAGCGTGGCGGCACCATGCTTTATTCCGCTCGCTATCCAGAATTCGCCAAAGAAGAAGGCCAGCTCAAAGGGATCGAACAGCTTAACAAGTTCGGTATCGAAGCGCTGGTCGTCATCGGTGGCGACGGTTCTTACCATGGTGCATTGCGCCTGACTGAACATGGTTATAACGCCATCGGCTTGCCAGGGACGATCGATAACGACATCCCTTACACCGACTTCACCATCGGTTTTGACACTTCTGTCAACACCGTTGTTGAAGCTATCGATCGCCTGCGTGACACGGCGGCTTCTCACGAACGTACCTTCGTGGTTGAGGTCATGGGTCGCGGCGCCGGCGATATCGCATTGTGGTCTGGCGTTGCCGGTGGTGCCCAAGATGTGATCATCCCAGAGCACAACTTCGATGTGAAGCGCGTAGCTGACAAGCTGCGCAAGTCTCGTGAATTAGGCCAAAAGCACGCGATCATCGTGTTAGCTGAAGGTGTGATGCACGCTGACGAATTCGCCAAGGAACTTGCCGCTTATGGCGATTTCCAACTGCGTTCGACTGTTTTAGGTCACGTGGTTCGTGGCGGCAGCCCGACTGCTCGTGACCGCGTCTTGGCTTCTCAAATGGGAGCTTACGCGGTTGAACTCTTGCTTGAAGGCAAGGGTGGCTTAGCAATCGGGATCCAGAACAACAAGTTGAGCGCCCATTCCATGCTTGACTTATTCGAATCCAAGCACAAGGCTGAATTATCATTGTATGATTTGGCCCATGACTTGTCTTTCTAACTTTCGTTTAAACTGACGTCCAGTCATTTTAAAAAAATTGTCAAAGGAGCGATTTCTTTTATGAAAAAAACCAAGATCGTTAGCACACTTGGCCCAGCAAGTAACACTACAGATATTATCGTTAAGCTGATCGAAGCGGGGGCTAACGTATTCCGGTTTAACTTCTCCCATGGTGACCATGAAGAACATCTTGCACGTTTAAACATGGTTCACGAAGCTGAAAAGATCACCGGCAAGACTGTTGGTATCATGCTTGATACCAAGGGTGCCGAAATCCGGACCACTGTCCAAAAGGGCAACAAGTTCGAATTACACACTGGTGACGTGATGCGTATTTCGATGGATGATTCCATCGAAGGGACCCCTGAGAAGATCGCCGTGACCTATCCAGGTCTGTTCGATGATACTCATGTTGGCGGCCACGTGCTGTTTGATGACGGCTTGATCGACACTTTGATCACCGAAAAAGACGAAGCCAACCGCGAATTGGTTGTCCGCGTTGAAAACGGTGGTTTGCTTGGCTCCCGTAAAGGTGTCAACGCCCCTGGTGTCGGCATCAACTTGCCTGGTATCACTGAAAAGGATGCTTCTGACATCCGCTTCGGTTTGGACCATGACATCAACTTCATCGCCGCTTCCTTCGTTCGCAAGCCGCAGGATATCTTAGACATCCGCGAATTGCTCGAAGAAAAGGACGCCTTGAACGTTCAGATCTTCCCTAAGATCGAATCTCAAGAAGGTATCGACAACTTCGATGCCATCTTGAAGGTTTCTGATGGCTTGATGGTACCTCGTGGCGACATGGGTGTTGAAATTCCTTTTGAACAAGTACCGCTTGTCCAAAAGACCATGATCAAGAAGGCTAATGCCGCTGGCAAGCCTGTCATCACTGCAACTCAGATGCTTGATTCCATGCAAGAAAACCCTCGTCCTACTCGTGCCGAAGTTTCTGACGTTGCCAACGCCGTTTACGATGGTACTGATGCAACGATGCTTTCCGGCGAATCCGCTAACGGGGATTACCCTGTTGAATCTGTTGCCGCAATGGCACGGATCGATGAATACACCGAAAACGCGATGCAAAACTCTGACACATATGCCTTGAAGAGCTTTGCTAACAAGGAAAACGTCACAGAAGCTGTTGGCCAATCTGTTGCTTATACCGCCCGCAACCTTGGTGTTAAGACCATCGTCGCTGCGACGGAATCCGGCTTCACGGCCCGCATGATTTCCAAGTATCGGCCTAAGGCTGACATCTTGGCCATCACTTTTGATGACAAGACTCGTCGTGGCTTGACAGTTAACTGGGGTGTTTACCCGATCGTTGCTGAAAAGCCAGAATCAACTGATGCCATGTTCGAATTAGCCACTAAGAAGGCTCAAGAACTCGGCTTCGCTGAAGAAGGCGACTTGATCTTGATCACTGCCGGTGTGCCAGTTGGCGAAACTGGTACCACCAACGTGATGAAGGCGCAACTCATCGGCTCCAAGCTTGTTGAAGGCTCTGGTGTCGGCGACGAATCCACTGTTGGTAAGGCTGTTTTAGCTTCCGACGCTGATGAAGCCGCTGCTAAGATGAGCAAGGGTGACATCTTGGTCGTTAAGACTACCGACAAAGACTACCTGCCAGCCATCGAAAAGGCTGCTGCTTTAGTCGTTGAAAACGGCGGCTTGACTAGCCATGCTGCTGTTGTCGGCATCGCTATGGGTATCCCGGTTGTCGTTGGTGCCAAGGGCGCCACTGACGCCATCACCGATGGTCAAGTGATCACCGTTGATTCCCGTCGCGGTATCGTCTACAAAGGCGCAACCAACACCCTGTAAGCTTAGGCTTATTCGGTAATGAAGAAGTCTCAGACATATGTCTGAGGCTTTTTTTGTACCCAGAGCGGAGCAGCCCGCACTTAGCGGTGGAGATAAGGCGGGATGACATTTGGGCGTACTTTGCCCAAGTGGCGTCACGACTTATATCACGCCGCGTTGGGCTGCGCAGCTCGACGATAACCAGCGCGGAGCAAAGCGCATTTAGCGGCTGATATAAGATGGGATGACGCAAAGGCGGTTTGTGCCTTGGCGGCGTCACAGCTTATATCACTGCCGCGTTGCTTTGCGGAGCTCGACGAAAACCAAAAGCGGAGCACAGCGCATTTAGCGGCTGATATAAGATGGGATGACGCAAAGGCGGTTTGTGCCTTGGCGGCGTCACAGCTTATATCACTGCCGCGTTGCTTTGCGGAGCTCGACGAAGACCACAGCGTATCAAGCGGGGACTTGATCGAGGAGGTGGCCCGGCCAGGCATTGCTTCGGCGCGCGGGGCCAGCCAGACAGCGCAGGCAGTGCGGCCGGCTTCAACCCCGCAAAGTACGCGTGGTTTACGCCTAAGTTCAAAGCCAGGCGCTCGCTGCGCTCACCTGCCCGTCTTTGAACTTGCCGCGATCAGCGCAGCAAGCCAAGCACAGCCCGCTTGTCTTTCTGCGCTGATCGTTTCACGGCCTGACCGTCTGGCTGGCCCCGCGTGCCTACGCAATCCCTGGCCTCCGTAATCGAATTCGCTGCATGGTTGGCTCGGGAATGGTTTTGGAATATCGATTTGAACCAGATTTAGTGGTGAATTTTTGGGCCGCACAGCAAAGTAAAAGATCTGGCTGACTTATCAGGTGAAGAAATACAACTATATGCGCATAGATGAGCACAGTGATCAATACATCGTGACGTGGATACGTTGGCGTGGCTTAACGCGAAGATCACAACAATATATAAACAATTGTATGAGGCGGCACAAATTGAAAATACCAGAATGCAACTGAGCGAGGACTCGGTCAGGATGCGCTGAGCCGGTTTGCACTCAAGCACCTCTGCGTGAGTCGACCTTCCGTGAATGCGTGAAGTTCAAGAACATTTTGGATATTTTGCGTTAACAAGTTAACATAAATTGGAAAAAGGACTATGATTTATGCGAATATTCCTGTAAAGTGGGTAAAGGCAAATTACGAGGAGGACGATATGGAAAGTTGGTTATTTCTGCTGGGGATTTTCATTATCGCGGCGTTGGCCAAGAATAAGTCCTTGATGATCGGCGTTGGCTTCGTGATGCTGCTTAAAGCCTTACCGCCTTTTGCGCCGTTTCTAAAGACTTTGCAAAGCCAAGGCATCAATTGGGGTGTGACGGTGATTTCCGCGGCGATTATGGTGCCGATCGCCACTGGCGAAATCGGGTTCAAAGAATTGGCGAAAGTGCTGCGCGAACCGGCTGGCTGGATCGCCATTGCCATGGGTGTGTTGGTGGCAGTGCTTTCGGCCAAAGGCGTGGGTTTGTTGGCCAATAGTCCGGAAATGACCGTGGCGCTGGTGTTTGGCACGATCATGGGGGTCGTGCTGCTTAAAGGCATCGCCGCCGGTCCGGTGATCGCCAGTGGGATGACTTATGTGGTATTGACGGTGTTAAACCTCGTGCCGCAGCATTAACGAAAGGAAATTTTTTTAAATGAAATTAAATGGACAGATCTTAACGGCAACTGTTTCAGATCTAAATGACAAAGCAGTGTTTGCACAATATGAAGGCGAGACTTTTGCCATTGACGCAACGGAGTTTGAAACGCTGCCCAGCGTCGGCGATGATGTGCATGGTTTCGTGTATGAGAACCAACACGGCGATGCGCGCATGACCACGAAGATCCCAACGGTAGGGCATGATCATTATGCTTTCGCTGAAGTGGTTGAAGTGCGCCACGACTTAGGGGTGTTTGTGAACATCGGCTTGCCGGACAAAGACATTGTGGTGTCTTTGGATCAATTGCCGGAGCTGACCCGCTTGTGGCCGGCGCGCGGCGATAAGCTGATGGTGGCGTTGACCATCGACAAGAAGCATCGGTTATGGGGCCAGTTGGCTGATGAAAGCATCATCAAGGCTGTGGCCAACTTGGGCAACCCCAAGCTCATGAATGAGAACGTGACGGCTCGGGCATATCGGCTGAAGATGGCTGGCACCCATGTGTTGACAGATGATTATTATTTGGGCTTCATTCATCCCAGCGAACGGGAAATCGAACCGCGCTTAGGCGAAGAAGTGCACGCCCGCGTGATCGGTGTGCGGCCGAATGGGGAATTGAACCTGAGTTTGCGCCCGCGCGCATTTGAGGCAATTTCCGAAGATGCGGCGATGATCTTGGCGGTGTTGGAACATTCAGAAGACGGCAAAATCGCTTTCACCGACAAAAGCGACCCAGAAGCCATTAAGCAAGCCTTTGGTATTTCCAAAGGCGCGTTTAAGCGGGCGTTGGGGAATTTGTTGAAGGCCAAGAAGATCCAAGAGCGCGATGGTTTTACTGAATTATTAAAATAGAGGCAAGTTATGGAGCAATTGATCGCAGATTTCGTACATTATCTTGATGTGGAACGCGGCTTAGCCAAAACCACGCAAACCAGCTATCAACAAGATCTCAGAGAATTCGCCGACTGGTTGGCAACTCAGCAGTTGGCGGAATTTCCGACTGAACTGGCGGTGGTCCAAGACTTCTTGGCGGCGCAAACGACGCTTAAAGCGGCCAGTTCCATGAGCCGCATGATCAGTGCGATGCGCAAATTCTATCGCTATTTGCTGCGGGAACAAGTGGTGGTGGTCGACCCGATGGCGCTAGTGGCTTCGCCCAAGCCGGCCAAGCATTTGCCGGCCACATTATCTGGTCCGGAAATCGATCGGCTAATGGCGGCACCAAACACAGATAAGCCTTTGGGACTGCGGGATCGGGCCATTTTTGAATTAATGTATGCCACTGGGCTGCGGGTGTCGGAAGTGGTTAATCTGCGCTTGGATCAGTTGCATTTGACGCTGAACTTGTTGCAAGTCACTGGCAAAGGCGACAAGGAACGCATTGTGCCGATTTCCCCGCAAGCCACCCAGTGGGTGCAGCAATACCTGCAAGATTCGCGGCCGCGCTTGTTGAAGCAAGGGCAAGAAACGGTGGTTTTCGTCAACTTCCATGGCCATCAGTTGACGCGTCAAGGAATCTGGAAGAACCTCAAGGCCTATATCGATGCGTTAGGTATTCAAAAGAATGTCACCCCGCACACCTTGCGCCACAGCTTCGCCACCAATCTGCTTAAGAATGGCGCTGACTTGCGGGTGGTGCAGGAATTATTGGGACACAGTGATATTTCGACCACGCAGATCTACACCCATATGGATAACACCCAGCTGATCGCGGTTTATCACAAAGCCCATCCGCGCGGGTGAGCGAACTGATCTCAGTATTTGCCCTGGCAGGCAGTTTCTGTTAGAGTAGCCACTGAGAGTAGTGAATGTGGAGGCTATTATGCTGACGAAATATAAGCACGATTATGCAAAGATCGCGATGGGCTTCTTGTCCTTTGTTCCCGATCTTAAAGACATCGATCATCTGCAAACTGAACTGAAGCTTTATACAGAGGACCCGACGCACAACCTCTATTTATATCGCGAAGGCCGCGATGAAGATTTTGAAGGCGTCGTCGGCGTTGAAACCGGCGCAGACTTTGTGATGTTGCGGCACTTGTCGCTGTCACCGGCAGCGCGTGATGATGCAACCAAATTTGCCGCGTTAAGTGACTTGCAAGCGCAATTTCCTGATAAGAAATTAATGGGGTCGCTTGAAACGGCAGGCTTAGTGGCGAAATTCAATCAAATGAGAAAAGAGGGTACCAATGGCACTTACACTGGTGCTTGAAGACTTCTCTGGCCCCTTGGATCTGTTATGGCACTTGATCCGTACCAATGAAGTCGATATCTATGACATCCCGATCGCGGAGATCACTAGCCAATACCTCGATTACCTGCATCAAATGCAGGAATTGCGCTTGGATGTGGCTGGTGATTATTTTGTCATGGCCGCCAGCCTCATGGCTTTGAAAAGCAAGTTATTGTTGCCGCAGCCGGAACCGCCGATTCAAGAAGACGACTATGTTGATCCGCGCGCAGACTTGGTGGCGCAATTGTTGACTTATCAAGTTTATCAACAAGCCGCCAAAGAATTGCAGGTGCGCGAAACCAAGCGCGCGCTGTCTTACAGCAAAGACGAAACGCTGCCTGATGCTGAATTAGCACAGCCCATGGCGCCTGGTGCGGTGAAGCTGCGGGATCTGGTGGCGGCAATGCAATCAGTCGTTGCGCAACAAGCCGCCACGGCGGCGACGATCGCGCATATTGAAGCGGAGCCGATTTCTTTGGCCGAGCGCATCGGCGCGGTAATGCAAACGCTGGGGGTACACAAGCAATGTCAGTTTACTGAACTGTTGGCTGAACCCAGTGTCGATGGCGTGGTGACGACTTTCTTGGCGATCTTGGAATTAATGAAATCCAACCAAATCGATTGTGTGCAAAAGGCGCCTTTTGCCCCGATCACGGTGTCGTTGAAGGAGGCAGCTTAATGCATGCGCAAATCGAAGCCGTCTTGTATACTGCCGGCAGTGCCGGCGTCGAGCTTAGCGACTTGGCAGGGGTGCTTGGGATCACCGCTGCGGCTTGTCGCCAGCAGCTGGAAAATTATGGTCAAGCTTTAGCCGCCGATGAGCAGCGCGGCTTGATGCTGCAACAAACCCAAGACCGCTATTACCTGTTGACCAAACCGGCTTTGGCGCCAACGCTGCGCAAATATTTTGCCGGCCCGCCGGCTAGCGGCTTGTCGCAAGCGGCGCTGGAAGTCTTGGCAATCATTGCTTATCAGCAGCCGCTGACGCGCATTGAAATCGATGAGATCCGCGGCGTGCAATCAAGCGGCGCCTTGACCACCTTGGCCAGCCGCCAATTGATCAAAGAAGCCGGGCGCAAAGACGCGCCAGGGCGGCCGATCCTTTATGCGACGACGCCATTTTTCTTGGATTATTTCGGGCTGCAGTCGCTGAAGGACTTGCCGGCATTGGAAACGGCGCAAGCGCCAAGTGAAGTTGACTTGTTTGCGGATTTCAATGCCACATTAGAAGGAGAAAATCAATGAATGAAGAACTGGTGCGCCTGCAAAAGGCCATCGCCACAGCAGGCGTTGCCTCAAGACGCCATGCTGAAGAATTGATCGCCTCAGGCCACGTGACTGTTAACGGTGCAGTGGTGACTGAAATGGGTGTCAAAGTGTCCAGCAAAGATGAAGTGCAAGTCGATGGGGTGCCGTTAAGCAAACCACTGGCACGGCATTATTTGTTCTACAAGCCGCGCGGGGTGATCACTGCCGTCACCGATGACAAGAAGCGCAAAGTCGTCACCGATTATTTCCAAGACGTTCCGGAACGCTTGTATCCAGTGGGCCGCTTGGATTATGACACCAGCGGGTTGTTGTTGATGACCAACGACGGTGATTTCGCCAATCAATTGATGCACCCGAAATTTAAGATCGAAAAGCATTATATTGCCAAGGTCCAAGGCATTCCCACGCGCTTGGACTTGTTGCCGTTAAAACAAGGCGTAACCGTTGAAGGCAAGAAGCTGGCCCCGGCGCGCGTAAACATTATGTCCAGCGACAAGGCCAAACGCACGGCGATTGTTGAATTGGTGATCCACCAAGGGGTCAATCACCAAGTGAAGAAGATGTTCAAGGCGGTTGGCTTTCCCGTGATCAAATTGTCGCGGCCGCAATATGGCCCGCTGACACTGGAAGGTTTGCAGCCAGGTGAATACCGACCGTTGAAGCCGCGCGAAGTTGATGCGCTGCGCAAGCTGGCCGCTGGCAACAAATAAAGTGTTCACCAACGCACATACTTACTGTTGACAAGTGTTCGTTCACCTGATAAGCTCTATGTGTAATTAAATAAATGGTTCGTCTTCAGGGGCAGGGTGCAATTCCCGACCGGCGGTGATAGTCCGCGACCCGTGCTTGTGCGCGGCTGGCTTGGTGGAATCCCAAGACCGATAGTATAGTCTAGATAAAGAAGATGGGGCTTATTTGAATTCGACAATTCATGTAAGGCCTGTTTGCCCTTGGGTAAGCAGGCCTTTTTGCGGCCTCTCTGAAGCAACCACATGGAGGAATGTTCTATGTCTGGTTCTAAGGTTCACCGTTTAGTTGGGATCGCGCTGTTAGCCGCGGTTGGGTTTATTCTGCAAATGTTCTTGGCGTTTCCGATCTTGCCGATGTTTCCTTTCTTGAAACTCGACTTATCGGATCTCACCGTCTTGTTAGGCGGCTTGTTATACGGGCCAGTAGGCGGCATTGCCGTGGCGTTTGTGCGTTCGTTGGTGCATTATGTCATGACTGGCGGCGGGGTGGTCAACTTGATTGGTGATACTGCCGCATTCATCGCCAGTGTCGGCTTCATGTGGCCGGTGGTGATGTTGATGAAGTCTAAGAATTCCTTGGGCCGCCAAGTCGGCGGACTGTTAGGCGGCACGTTAAGCTTAACGGTGATCATGAGTTTCCTTAACTTGGTGGCGATCATGCCAGTGTACATGTGGGCGATGAATTTCCAATTGGGGATGTCGACCATGAAGTACGTCTTGATCGGCGTGGTGCCATTCAACTTGATCAAAGGCGCCGTGATCTCAGTGGTCTTCTTCTTATGCGCCAAGGCCTTGATGCCATGGCTGGATAAACAGCGCGCCGCGCAAGCGCAGCGCAGCTTGCAACACTAATTCAAATCGGTTGATAAACCTTAAACTACTAGTGGTTTGAGGTGCTCACACAAATACCCCCGCCTGGCAGTTCGCAATTCGAATGCCAGGTGGGGGTACTTGTGTGATTGGCCTTAACATTAAGTGGTTACTCACTAAAAGGCGAAGTGTTGCGCTCGATTGCGCCGGTGGGGCAGCGCTTGAAGGCGCGTTTGAAAGCGATCAGCTGTTGAGGCGTCAGCGCCTTTGTGCCGCGGTTGGCATCTGGGACGTAATGGGCAATGCCGTTTGCATCATAGTCAAACAGCTCAGGTGCCAAGGTTTGGCACAAGCCGCAGGCGATACAGGCATCTTGATTCACATGGGCGTATACTGGCAATATATCATCAACTCCTGGAGGTGGCGTCGTGTTAGACGATTTGATCGTGCAGCTGTTTGATCAACAGCCGCGCACCGAAATCAGCGTGTACATGTTGCTGACAGGCAAGAAGACCCAGTCAGTGCTTTTTGCCGCCTTGCAACATGATCAACTGAAGTGGCTGCAATTGTACCCTACACTGTCTAGAAGTGATTATCAAGCCGCCATCAAGCGTTTGGAACAAGCCCAGGTGCTCAAGCGCGACGGGAATAACTTATCATTGCGCAATCTTGACGCGCAACAAGCGGCAGCCAAGCGCTTGGCGCTGCCGGCGCATTACGCGCCTTGGATGGATCTGGCGCCGTTTTGGCTGAAGCTGCAATTGGCGATCCAAAGTCTTTCTGAATACACGTATCACAACCGTTTCTATCGCCCAGTTACGCCGGACTGGCCCAGCCAACAAGCAGTGCGCCAGTGGTGGGTGGCGATCAAGCCCGCCGCAGCGATTCAAGAATTAACGGCGTTGTTTGCTGCGCTGCCGCAAGCTCAATCGGATCTGCTCAGCCAGCAGTTGATTGGGCATGACTATGTTGGTGCCGGTGGCGATGACAGTTTGGCTGGCCACATGCAGCGCTTAGACGCGTTGGCGCAATTGGTCGTCGCACTGGACGCCAATCGTCTTGGCAGTTGGGCGCGGCTGTGGGGCGGGCGCAAACCGCTGGGCACGCAGAGCCAATACCAAGCCTTGGCCTTGGCGCAAGCCGGCATGCCGCGGCCGCAAATTGCCCAACGATTGCGCTTGAAGCCGTCAACGGTCAACGAACACTTACTAGGCGCTGCGTTGTTTGGGGCAAAATTGCCGCTGGACACGTTGTATTCGCCAGCGATGATGGCGGCGTTTGGGGCGCTGCCTAAGCAGCGCTTCAACGACTTTCATGAATTGTTGGCGCAAGTGCCTGGCAGTGATTTCTTCTTGGTGCGTTTATATGAGATCTTGGTGATTCAAGGGAGGTGGCCGGATGGCTCTGGAGAATGAATTACAGCAGCGCTTTGGCTTCAGCAGCTTTCGCCCAGGTCAGAAAGCCTTGATCCAAGCGGTGTTGGACGGTGTCGATGCGTTGGGGATCTTGCCGACTGGCAGTGGCAAAACCCTGTGTTATCAGCTGCCAGCGGCGTTGATGCCAGGCTTGTTTGTGATCGTATCGCCGCTGTTGGCATTGATGGATGATCAAGTGGCGCGTTTGCAACAAGCCGGCGATAAACGTGCCGTGGCGTTGACCAGCCGCTTGGATCCGCAGGCCTTTGCGACGGTGCGCGATCATTTAGCGGCGTATCATTTCTTGTTTGCCGCGCCGGAAACTTTGCTGCGCTCTGATGTGCAAGCGGCTTTGGCCCAGCAGTCGATCGCTTGTTTGGTGATCGATGAAGCGCATTGTATCTCGCAATGGGGGCCGGATTTTCGCCCGGCGTATTTACAACTTGGCAGCTTGAAGCAGCGCTTGCATCCGCGCTGCACCTTGGCATTGACAGCCACGGCACCAAGTCGGGTGCAACAAGATATTATCACCAAGCTGCAACTGACGCGGCCTAAGCTTGTGATCGCCGATGTTGATCGGCCCAATATTTACATGGGAGTTGAAGAAGCCGCCTCACCTGCTGCCAAAACCGCGCGGGCCCAAGCGCTGATTCAAGCGATCCAAGGCGCAGCAGTGGTGTATTTTGACAGCAAAGCGCAAAGCGAAGCCTTCGCCCAACAGCTGCAACAAGCCGGCGTCAGTGCCGCGTATTATCACGCCGGCTTGCCGCAAGACCAGCGCACCTTGCGCCAAGCGCAGTTTCTCGCCGGCCAGCTGCGGGTGATGTGTGCCACCAGCGCGTTTGGCATGGGTGTGGACAAAGCCGACATTCGTTTGGTGATTTACATGCATGTGCCGGAATCGCTTGAAGCTTATGCCCAAGGCATCGGCCGTGCCGGTCGCGACGGCTTGCCTAGCGCGTCGGTGGTGTTGGTGGCGCCTGGGGACATGAGCCGAGCGGCGACTTTTGCCAGCAGCCTGCCTGATGCCGCCATGATCGCCACGGTGTTTGCCCATTCTGATGCATATGAAAGCTTCGATGATCCGCAAGTGGCCTTGGTGTTGGCGTATGTTCATGCCGGTTTTACCCAGAAGCGCGTGCAAGCCGAATTGACGCGGCGCTTGGCTGAGAAGCAAACGGCAGCCAATGCCGTGCGGGATTTCTTGGCTGCAAGTTGTCATCGTCAATATTTCTTGGCGTATTTTGACGCGCCAACCAAGGCCCATCATGCGCTTTGTTGTGGTTTGATCACCCAGCCAGTACTTGAAAGCCTGGCGCCAAGTGCGGTCCTTCTGCGCGAGGCGCAAAGTTGGCAACAAGTGTTTGCACAGATATTTAACGAAGTCTAAAGCCTTTTGGCGGCGACTTATGATACAATGATTCCAGTATGTGAGGGGGGATCGGTTTGCGTAAGAAAACCACCAATAAAGAGGAATCAGTCGAACACGACGCTTCCGACCAAACCAAACCATGGAACAAACAATTTGATGATGATCGTGATGATGACGGCAACTTGTCACGGCTGGCGACGCGCAAGAAGAAGCATGGCGGATCGGTGCTGGCCATTTGCGTCTGGGTGGCGTTGGCGTTGGTTATCATCATCCCGGTCACATGGTTTGCGATCCATAACAACACGGCAAGCAATTCTGGCGGCGATTACACCAATGATAAAATCGCGGTGAGCTCAACGGCCAAGAAAGCTTCGGCAAAACCAAAGCATTCCAGCAGCAGCTCAGCCAAATCCTCTGCCAAATCAAGCTCAGAGAAGCCGCAAAGCAGCAGTGCTGCCAGCAGCACCCAATCCAGCAGCGGGTCAAGCAGCACTTATTCGACTTCCAGCAGCATCAAATCAAGTTCCAGCAGCCTCAAGGCCAGTTCCAGCAGCGTGGCGACAGGTACATATACCGTTAAGCGCGGCGATAACTTATATCGCATTGCCGTTAACCACGGGATGACACTTGCGCAGCTTTTGCAGCTCAACGGCTTGTCTTCCGGCTCAAGTATTTCTGCCGGCACCGTGTTGAAAGTGCAGCAATGATTTGCGACACGCATGCCACTAGCCCTTGTCACACAGCAATTTGTGACAAGGGCTTTTGTGTTGTTGACAAAAAGTTGACCAATGGCTGATAACACCGTAAAATCATATCTGGATTTTGATTCCTGCAGAACGCTTGCAGGCAAAGAGGAGGAAACGGTTTATCTATGCAAATCGCAATCGACGGTCCAGCCGGATCGGGTAAAAGCACCATCGCCAAGTTGGTGGCCAATCGCTTAGGGTTCATCTACTGTGATACAGGCGCGATGTATCGCACGGTGACGGTGATGGCGCATCAATTAGGGCTTGATTACGGCGATGAAGCTGCGATCATGGCGGCTTTGGCCAAGCTTCAGATCAAATTTGCCCCCAGTCCTGATGGGCAGAAGGTCTTCATGAATGATCAAGATGTGACGCTGACCATTCGCGAGCCGGAAACCACGAACAACGTCTCGCAAGTCTCAGCCTTGCCTAAGGTGCGCGAAGAATTAGTGGCACGCCAACGTGACATTGCCGCAAGCCATGACATCGTAATGGACGGGCGAGACATTGGCACCACCGTGTTGCCTAACGCTGAAGTGAAGGTTTTCATGGTGGCCAGCGTGCAAGCGCGAGCGGCGCGGCGGCACAAAGAGAACGTGGCCAAAGGGATCATGACTTCAGTGGCGACTTTGGAAGAAGAAATCGCGGCGCGCGACCACAAGGACACGACCAGAGCGGTTTCGCCGTTGAAGAAGGCGCCAGACGCCGTCGAGATCGATAGCACCAACATGACCATCGATGAAGAGGTCCAAAAGATCTTGGATCTCGTTGCCGCAAAAAAAGGTGAATGATTTTCATCGAAAGTGTTGGTAATTTTCAGTTCAATTCGGTACAATAGAGATTGTATGACAGTCGTATAGGAGGATTTTTTGGCATGAGTGAAACAAACGTAAACGAAAACGCCCAAACGATGGCGGATGCTTTAAACAGCGTCGAAACCGTTCATATCGGTGACACCGTCAAGGGTGAAGTATTAGCCGTTGAGGATAAGCAACTGATCGTCGGTATCGAAGGCACCGGTGTAGAAGGTGTCGTTCCTCTCAAAGAATTATCTACTCAGCCAATCGATGATATTCGCACGGTTGCTAATGTCGGCGATGAGATCGACCTGGTGGTCATCTCCACGATTGGTAAAGATAAAGAAAACGGCCAATACCTGCTTTCCAAGCGCCGCTTGGAAGCACAGAAGGTCTGGAAAGAAATCCAAGCGAAGTTCGATGCCGGTGAAACCATCACCGCACCGGTTACTTCCGTGGTCAAAGGCGGCTTAGTTGTCAACGCCGGTGTGCGTGGCTTCGTGCCAGCATCCATGGTTGAAGATCACTTCGTTGAAGACCTTTCTCAATACAAGAATCAAGAATTGGAATTCAAGATCGTTGAAATCGAACCATCTGATAACCGCTTGATCTTAAGCCACCGTGCGATTGTTGAAGCCTCCAAGGCTGAAGCACGCAAGGAGATTTTTGGCAAGTTGCAAGCTGGCGACATCGTTGAAGGCAAGGTTGCACGTTTGACTAACTTCGGCGCCTTCGTTGATCTTGGCGGCGTGGACGGTTTGGTCCATGTTTCCGAAATCGCCTTTGACCACGTTGACAAGCCATCTGATGTCTTGAAGGTTGGCCAAGATGTACGCGTTAAAGTCCTCGCCGTTGACGAAGACCGCGATCGTATCTCCTTGTCCATCAAGGCGACTTTGCCACAACCTTGGGACAACATCGAAGAACAAGCGCCAGCCGGTGCTGTGCTTGATGGTAAAGTGCGTCGCTTGACGAGCTTTGGGGCCTTTGTTGAAGTCTTCCCTGGTGTTGAAGGTTTAGTTCACATCAGCCAGATCTCTCACGAACACATTGCCACGCCGCAAGACGTGCTTAAAGAAGGTCAAGACATCAAGGTCAAGGTCTTATCTGTTGACCCAGATGCCCATCGTTTGGCATTGTCCATCAAGGCGCTTGAAGAAGCTCCTGAAGGTGCGCAAGAAGAACGTGCCCAACAACCTCGTCGCAACAACAACGATCGCGGCAACGACCGCCCTCGTCGTAACAACCGTTCGGAAGGCCGCACTTCCATTCCTGCTGAATACCAGCAAGATGATTCCGGCTTCTCCTTGGGCGACATGCTTGGCGATGCTTTGAAAGACTTCGGTAAAGATAAGTAATCAGTAATGATGAAGCGGGACAGATCCTTTTGTCCCGCTTTTTGCTGGTGTAACACCAGTTGGATCTTAGTTGAGAGGCGCATTTCGTGAAGTGCCTCGGATGTATAAAAGGAGCACAATATAGATGGTATTACCAACCTTGGCGATCGTTGGCCGGCCGAATGTCGGCAAATCAACGATTTTTAACCGGATCTTAGGCGAACGCGTGTCGATCGTCGAAGACACCCCAGGCGTCACGCGTGATCGGATCTACGGCAAAGCAGAGTGGTTAGGCAAAGAATTCGCCTTGATCGACACCGGTGGGATCGACATGGGCGACGAACCGTTCTTGTCCCAAATTACCCAACAAGCCGAAATCGCGATTGAAGAAGCCGATGTGATCATGTTCTTGACCAGCGTTGAAGCCGGGATCACCGATGCTGATGAGAAAGTCGCGCAGATCTTATATCGCGCCGACAAGCCGGTGGTTTTGGCAGTCAATAAAGTCGACAACCCAGAACGGCGCAGTGAGATCTATGATTTCTATTCTTTGGGCTTCGGCGAACCTTATCCGTTGTCTGGGACCCATGGCATCGGCTTAGGCGATGCACTGGATGCGGTTTTTGCCGCTTTTCCAACAGAAGGCCAAGCACCAGAAGATGACAGCATCAAGTTCTCCTTCATTGGCCGGCCTAATGTCGGCAAGTCCAGCTTGGTCAACGCGATCTTAGGCGAAGAGCGGGTGATCGTGTCTGATATCGAAGGCACCACCCGCGACGCTATTGATACGAAGTTCGAAGCCGCCGGGCAAGAATTTACGATGATCGACACTGCCGGGATCCGCAAGCGCGGTAAAGTCTATGAAAGCACCGAGAAATACGCCGTGATGCGGGCCTTGCGCGCCATTGACCGCTCGGATGTGGTGTTGGTGGTGTTAGATGCTGAAACCGGTATTCGCGAACAAGACAAGAAAGTCGCCGGCTATGCGCATGAAGCCGGCCGCGGCATCATCATTGTCGTCAACAAATGGGACACCTTGCACAACAAGGATAACCACACCATCCAAGAGTTCGAACAACACATTCGCGACGAATTTCAGTACCTGGAGTATGCGCCGATCGTGTTTGTCTCTGCTAAGACCCATCAGCGCCTTAAAAACCTGCCGGCGATGATCCAAACGGTTTCAGAAAATCAGAACCGCCGGATTCAAAGTGCAGTCTTGAACGATGTCTTGATGGATGCCTTGGCGGTCACCCCGACGCCGACCATCAACGGCAAGCGGCTGCGCATTTACTACATGACTCAAGTGGCCGTCAAGCCGCCGACATTCGTGGTTTTTGTCAACGATCCGGACTTGCTGCATTTCTCATATCAGCGCTTCTTGATCAACCAATTACGCCAAACTTTTGACTTCGACGGCACGCCGATCCACGTGATCGCGCGAAGCCGCAAGTGACAAGGGATTGCGCGATTCCGTCGAATCGTGGGACACTTACAAGAATTGTTTTCAATCTGCCTGAAAAAAGCGCTTAAAAAGCGAAAAAACCTTGCTACACCGGCGTTGGTGTGCTATCTTTAAGCATGAAATAGTGATACGGTTTTTGTCATTGTTTCCTCATTCTGTGAGGATACTCACAGTTGGGACTTTAGATGGAATCCATCTAAATCTATACGGAGGTGAATTGCTCATGGCAAACAAAGCTGAATTGATCGAAAGCGTTGTGGAAAAGACTGGTTTAACCAAGAAGGACGCAACTGCTGCTGTAGACGCTGTCTTCAGCTCGATCCAAGACAACCTGGCAGCAGGTGCCAAGGTTCAACTGATCGGTTTCGGTAACTTCGAAGTGCGCGAACGCGCAGCTCGTAAGGGCCGCAACCCACAAACTGGTGCAGAGATCGAGATCCCTGCATCTAAGGTACCAGCATTTAAGCCTGGTAAGGCTCTCAAGGACGCTGTTAAGTAGTCTCCTGAGACAATGATACATGAGCGGCTGAGTCTTCGACTCGGCCGTTTTTCGTTGCGTTCACCCACTGATGGCGCAGACGCAATGGCGAGCGTGATAAGCAGATAAGATGCGGAGGATGACATGACTTATTCTGAACAAATGTTAGACGCCTTAGAGCGCGGTGAAATGAACCAAGCCCGGGAATTATTCCTGCAGGTCATTGCCCATGATGATGACGAAACCAAATATAACCTCGCCGAAGAATTGTACGCCTTGGGGTTTATCGGCCAGGCGCAGCGCTTGTATGAAGAACTGTTGGGGAAATATCCAGATCAAGATGATATCCGGGCGACTTTGGCAGATATTGCCGTATCCAATGGTGACGCGGATAAGGCGTTGAATTATTTAGCCCAAGTGCAGCCAGACAGCGATTTCTATGTGCAGGCGTTATTAGCCACTGCGGATGTGTATCAAACGCAAGGCTTATACGAAGTCAGCGAACAGAAGCTCTTACAAGCGCAACAAGAAGCGCCAGACGAGCCGGTGGTGGTGTTTGCGTTAGGGGAATTATACTTTGCTTGGGGCAAAGACGCTCAAGCCGCTGTGGCCTATTCTAAGCTGATCCAAGACGGCGTTGATAAGATCGCCAACGTCTCAGTGAAAGCCCGCTATGCGGCAGTATTGGCCAATCTGGGGCAATATGAAGATGCTGTGGCGGTGTATGAAGAACTTGGCGATGCCATCGATTTCAACAGCCGCTTCACTTTAGGCTCATTGTACCTGCAACTTAAAGACTATCCGCGCGCCATTGACCAACTCAACACGGTGGTGGAAGAAGATCCCAGTTTTGCCAACGCGTATTTGCCGCTGGCCCAAGCGCAATCCGCCGATCATCAGCCAGATGCTGCTTTGACCACGGTGCAAGCAGGTATTCAAGTTGATGATACCAACGCCGAATTGTTTGCCGTTGGTGCTGATTTGGCGATCAAAGCCGAAGATGACGACTTGGCCAGCACCTACTTGCAAAAAGCCCGCGAAATCGATCCTGAAAACCAAGCCGTCATGTTGGCTTGGTCGAACCTGTTGTTGGCCCAGCATCATGATGCCGACAATATTGCCTTCTTGGAGGCAATCGACAAATCCGGCGACGTGGATCCGCAGATCTATTGGAACCTCGCCAAAAGTTACGATCGCCAAGATGATCCGACAAAAGCCCGCGAGAATTATCTGCTGGCTTTCGGCGCCTTTCAAGATGATCCGGCGTTCTTGCATGACATCATCGATTTCTTCCAATCCACTGCGGCACTTGCCGAACTGAAAGCGGCATTAACGCGGTATGTCGCCTTGGTACCAGACGATGTCGACATGCAGGCGCGTTTGGATGAATTGGAAACAGAATAAGCTGACGACGCTTGCCAATTGGCAGGCGTTATTTTAGTTTCCGGCAAGGCCTGCTGAAATCTGGTATCATGGTTGACGGAGGTTTTATGTATGCATATCGATTTAACTCATCCAGATTTTCAAGCGGCGATCCCGATCCTGCAAGCCATTGAAGCAGCAGGCTTTGAGGCGTATTTTGTAGGCGGCTGCGTGCGCGACAGCCTCTTGGGCTTGCCGATCCATGACGTGGATATTGCCAGCTCCGCTTATCCTTCTGAAATCAAGCAGATCTTCAACAAAACTGTCGACACCGGCATTCAGCATGGTACCGTGATGGTGTTGGACCACGGGATCGGTTATGAAGTGACCACTTTTCGTACCGAGTCGACTTATCAAGACTTCAGACGGCCAGATCATGTGACGTTTGTGCGCTCACTTGAAGAAGACCTCAAGCGCCGCGACTTCACCGTGAACGCTTTGGCTGCGCGCCATGATGGCAGCTTGGTGGATCTGTTTGGCGGCGAAGACGACTTGCGCCAGCATGTGCTTAAAGCAGTCGGCAACGCCCATGACCGTTTCCACGAAGACGCCTTGCGGATGATGCGCGCAGTGCGCTTTCAAAGTCAGTTGGGTTTTACGATCGAAGCGGCAACGCAACAGGCCATCGTGGCGAATGCGCCATTGCTTGCGCATATTTCCATTGAGCGCATTGCCACAGAATTTGTGAAGCTGCTGGCAGGCATCAAGCGGCAAGCCGGCCTGGCGACTTTCATCGATACCGGTTTGTATCGCTATGTGCCGCAGTTTCCGCAACATGAGCCAGGCCTGCGTCAGTTGGCTGCCTTGCCGCAAACGCAGCTTGACGATGAAGCGGTGGCTTGGACGTTGGTGTGTGCTTGTTTGCAATTGGATGTGGGGCAGACGATGAAGGCTTGGAAGCAAAGCAACGCCTTGAAAACAACTGTGCAAGCGGCGATTTCATTGTTAGCCAGTTTGCCTGATGCAGACGCTTGGACGCTTTATCAAACCGGCCAAACCGCTGTGCAAGTGGCAGTAGCAGCCTTGGCCTATTTGGACCCGGCAGCTGATGGGGACGCTATTTTGGCCGCATATGCCGCCTTGCCGATCAAGCGCAGTAATGAGTTAGCCGTCAATGGGCAAACTTTGATGGCCCATGGTATCAAACCCGGCCGCGCCATGGGCCAAGCGTTGCATCGCTTAGAATTGGCGGTTGTCAATGGGACACTGGCCAATTCGCAAGCCGCATTATTAGCCGCGTTGGCATAACGCAAGCCGCTTTGATTGTGTTAGAATAAACATGTAAGCACATTCAGAGAGGATGATAGAGATGACGGCGCATGTTTTTGAGCAGTTAGTTTTTCATTTTCGTAATGGGGATGAGTGGAATGTATCCCATAAGGAAATGGCTGACATTTGGATCAGCCGCGTGACGACCAGTTATGGGCGCATCCACGGCGGCAAGATCCAAGAGATCCATCCATGCAAGAGCTTCAAAGTCGAGATTCTGCCAGAAGCCGATCACGTTAAGTCCGAAGACATCAACACCGGTTCGCTGGAGCTGGGGATGTTCGGGCGCGCTACGAAGTACCAAGACATTGAGAAGATGGATCTGATGTTCAACAATGAAAAGAACATCACGATCTACTTCCCATTCAAGGAAAAAGATGCCAGCGGCTTGGATAATGTTTATCAATCCAGCAAGGTGTCACAAGCCAATGGTCACTTATACATTGTGATCGACCCAGAACGGACTGTCGACGACGACTATCCACATATTTGACTTTGCCCAAGCAAAAAGCTGTCTTTGCGATTTACGTTGAATCGCAAGGACAGCTGTTTTTGTTTGGGTAAAATAGGCCGTGATGCAGGCAATTTGGTTGCAGTTTGCTGCGCGCTTAAATAGTCGCTGCGATACCAATTGCGTGATTCCATATCCTGATTTCAAAACGGTAGGCCAGCTGTTGCATAGGGGCGTGGGGAAAGCGGAGCCACACCTGACCAGGCGGCTTGACCCGCTAAAAGCGCGCCACTTCACTCTGGGCTGTGTTAAACTGTTCTTACACGGATAAAAGGGACGGATAACATGCAAACATTAAGTGCAAGCGGCGTAAGCAAGGCTTACGGCGACAAGCAATTATTCAAGAATCTTGATTTTCTCATCAACGAAGGCGACCGTATTGGCCTGATCGGCGTCAACGGCACTGGCAAAACCACCTTGCTGAACGGCTTGGCAGATGTCGATCCGTTTGATTCAGGGTCGGTAACAGTGCCTAAGACTTATCGCATCGCCTATTTGGCCCAGCGGCCGGCTTTGGATCCTGACAAGTTGATCATGGACGCGGTATACGGCGGGCAAGGGCCGGTGTTTGAAGCCTTGCGCCAATACCAACACGCCTTGAATGAATATACCAAAGCGCCCATGGATGAAACGGCCCAAGCCGCTTATGAGAAAGCTGACGCGAAGATGACGCAGCTGGATGCTTGGAGTGTGGATACCGATATCAAAACCATCTTGACGCAATTGCACCTGCCAGATCTCAATCAAACCATCGGCAGTTTATCCGGCGGCCAGCAAAAGCGGGTCGGTTTGGCGCAAGTCTTGATCGAATCGCCTGATTTATTGATCTTAGACGAGCCGACCAACCACTTGGATTTTGACTCGATTGCCTGGCTGGAAAAGACCCTAGGCGCGTATAAAGGCGCCTTGCTGGTCGTCACCCATGATCGCTATTTCCTCGATCGCGTGGCCAACAGCATTTGGGAGTTGGATCACGGCCAGCTTTACACCTACGCTGGCAACTACGAAGCTTATGTCCAACAAAAAGCCGAACAAGTTGCCCGCGACACGGCAGCTTCACATAAGCAGCAGCAATTGTATCAACAAGAACTGGCTTGGATGCACGCTGGCGCTCAAGCGCGGACTACCAAACAACAAGCGCGCATCAATCGCTTTAACGGCTTGAAGCAAGAACTGGCCGACAAGCCAGCAGCGACTGGAACCGTGGAGATGCAAGTGGCGTCCAGCCGCTTAGGCAAGAAAGTCATTAACTTCAAAGATGCCAGTTTGACCATTGGCAAGCATCGCATCCTGCAAGACTTCTCATGGCTGGTGCAACCCGGCCAGCGCATCGGCATTACTGGTGAGAATGGGGCCGGCAAGTCCACCTTGCTGAACGTGATCGCAGGCAGCCGCAAGCTCGATTCCGGCGTGGTGGAAATCGGCGATACGGTTAAATTAGGCTATTACACGCAGCTGTCGCAGAACTTAGACGAGTCCAAGCGTGTGATCGCGTATCTGCAAGCGGCCGGAGAAGAATTGGTCACCAATTCAGGCGAGCGCATTAGCGTCACGCAATTGTTGGAGCAATTCCTGTTTCCTCGCAGCATGCATGGCGAGTTGATCAGCCGCTTGTCCGGTGGTGAAAAAAGGCGCTTGTACCTGCTGCGGATCTTAATGAGCCAGCCGAATGTCTTGTTGTTAGATGAGCCGACTAACGACTTGGATGTGGCGACGTTAACGGTACTGGAAGACTATTTGGATCATTTTCCCGGGACTGTGATCACCGTCAGCCATGATCGCTACTTCTTGGATAAGGTGGCTGATCACTTGTTGATCTTCGACGGCAATGCCAAAATCGAGCGCTACGTTGGGTTATTCACTGATTATTTGGCTAAAGCCATGGCGCCTAAACCTGCGTCTTCGGCTAAACCCAAAGCCGCTGCACCAACGACGCCGCAAGCGCCTAAGGTCAAAACCAAGCTCACTTATGCGGAAAGCATGGAACACGACAAGCTGCAGCAGCAAATGGACGATTTAGACGACAAGATCAGTCAGCTCAAAGCACAAATGGCCCAAATCGACGGCAAAGACTATGTGAAACTCGGCGATTTGCAACAAACCATCGATGCGGATAACGCCAAGTTGGATGAAATGTTTGATCGTTTTGCCGAATTAGATGAGTATGTTGATTAAGAAAGGACTGGCGGCATGTTAGAACAACCCTATTTGGACCTTCTCCAGCAGATCTTAGATGAAGGCGACTTCAAAGGTGACCGCACCGGCACCGGCACGTACAGCCACTTCGGCGCGCAATTGCGCTTCGATTTGGCGCAAGGCTTTCCGCTGCTGACGACGAAGAAAGTGCCTTTTGGCTTAATCAAAAGCGAGCTGTTGTGGTTTCTGCATGGCGACACCAACATTCGCTTCTTGCTGCAGCACAACAATCATATTTGGGATGAATGGGCGTTTGAACGCTTCGTAAACTCAAGCGAATATCACGGCCCGGATATGCATGATTTCGGCCGGCGTTCGTTGGTGGATGCCGACTTTGCGGCGCAATACCATGAGCAAATGGCGCTTTTTGACCAGCGAATCTTAGCTGATGCGGATTTTGCCGCACGTTTTGGTGATTTAGGCAATGTTTATGGCAGTCAGTGGCGCGCTTGGCGCACCAGTCGCGGCGAGCATATCGATCAACTCGGCAATGTGATCGAACAAATCAAAACCAACCCCAATTCACGCCGCTTGATCGTGTCGGCTTGGAACCCAGAAGACGTGCCAAGCATGGCCTTGCCGCCTTGTCACACCTTGTATCAATTCTACGTCAACGACGGCAAGTTATCCTTGCAGCTGTATCAGCGCTCTGCCGACATGTTCTTAGGCGTGCCGTTTAACATCGCCTCTTATGCCTTGCTCACCCAGCTGATCGCTCATGAAACTGGGCTTAAGCCAGGCGTGTTCATCCATACGTTTGGCGATGCGCATATCTACACCAATCATATCGACCAAGTTCACACGCAACTGCAGCGCACCCCGCGCCAAGCACCAAGCTTGTGGTTGAATCCGGATAAGCATTCGGTGTTTGATTTTGACATGGCTGATATCAAAGTTGAAAACTACGACCCATACCCGGCCATCAAAGCGCCGGTGGCAGTTTAGGAGGCAGGCGATGATCGCATTCTTATGGGCGCAAGCCAACAACGGTGTCATCGGCAAAGCAGGCCGCTTGCCGTGGCATTTGCCAGATGACTTGGCGTATTTCAAACAACAAACCTTAGGCACATTAACGGTGATGGGGCGCAAGACTTACTTGGGCTTACCCAAAAGACCGCTGCCAAGGCGCACCAATGTTGTGTTGACGCATGATGAGGCATTTACCGCAGAACCTGGGGTGGTAGTCGTGCATTCCCAAGCGCAATTGTGTGAGCTGGCCGCAGCGCACCCGGATCAAGATGTGTTGATCACCGGAGGCGCCGGCGTTTTTGCCAGCTTGCGTGATTTGCCGGATACGCTGTTGGTCACGCGCTTAGCAGGAGATTTTGCCGGGGATGTGAAGATGATCGATTTGCCTTGGCAAGATTATACTTTAGTGGCCAGCCGCACCGTGACTAACTCCGATCCGGCATTGACGCACACTTTTGAAACTTGGCGCAAAATTTGATACAGCAATCAAAAACCCCCGCTTGGCATACGCCAAGCGGGGGTTTGCGTTGAAATTGATTAAACAAACAAGTAAATCGACGCATACATGCAAGCACTGCCGAGCATCACGAATAAATGCCAGATCACGTGGATGTAGGGGATCTTCTTTTGCGAATAAAGCACCGCACCGGCAGTATAAGCGACGCCGCCGGCAACCAGCAGCCAAAAGCCGATCGGGCCAAGGTGCTGCCATAACGGTTCAATGCCGATCATGCACAACCAGCCTAAGATCACATAAATGCTGGTTTCAAGCACCTTCCACTTGCCGATGAAGAAGCATTTGTAGCCGATCCCAGCTAAGCACAGTGCCCAAATCGCGATCAACAAGCCGATGCCGAGTTTGCCGCCGATCGTCACCAAACAATACGGCAGATAAGAGCCGGCAATCAAGATGAACACGCCGGAATGGTCTAACACCTGCAACACATGCCGCGCTTTGGTAAAATAAAGACTATGGAAGGTCGTTGATGCCGTGTATAAGATGATCAACGCCACCCCAAAGCCGATGAACGTGGCTAAGCGCAGCGGGGAATTGCCGGCGCGAAACGCCAAAGCCACCGTCCCAACAATGGACATCCCTAATGCCACAGCGTGCGTTGTGGCGCTGAGACTTTCATTAGTGATCGCGTAATTGTTTGAATGTGAGATCTGCATAGTCGCCCTCCATATCATTGTCTTTACCATGTTTACGGATACATCATAGCATGATAGAATGGTAAATACAATCACATCTGGTATTGGAAACCAGATAATCTACAGCTGACAAGGAACCCAGTCTTTGTTATACTGACAAAGTGTGCACGTAACCTATAAGAAAGTGTGGCCGCGACATGGCAAAGATTAAATTGGTAACCGATTCATCCATTCAACTGACTCCTGAAGAAATCGCAGAATATGATATTCATGTGGTACCTTTGACGATCATGATCGATTCGACTGTTTATATTGACGGAGAAACGATCACGCGCAAAGAATTCATGGATAAAATGGCAGCTGCTTCCGCGCTGCCTAAGACTTCCCAACCCGCGCCAGGGACGTTCATCGAAACCTACAATGAATTGACCAAAGATGGCAGCCAAGTGTTGTCGATTCACATGTTGCAAGCCATTTCCGGTACAGTCAATTCAGCACGGCAAGCGGCCGAAATGGCTGATGGCGACGTGACGGTGATCGATTCGGACTTCACCGATCGCGCCATGAGCTTTCAAGTGATCGAAGCGGCTAAAGCCATCCGCAATGGTGCTGATATGGCAGGGGTCTTGGCCCGCATGGAAGAAATCAAAGCCCATACAACCTTGGTGATGGGCGTGTCGACTTTGGATAACTTGGTCAAAGGCGGCCGCTTAAGCCGGACTGCAGGGGCCATCGGCAGCTTCTTGAACATCAAAGTGATCTTACAAGTGGCCAACGGTGAATTGAAGGTCAAGCAGAAAGGCCGCGGCGTGAAGACCTTACACAAGTTCGTCGATAGCTTCATCGAGAAGATGCAAGGCTTAGAAGGCTTGCAAGAAATCGGGATCTCTTTTGCCGGCGGGGAAGATTACGCCAACGAAATTGGGGCCAAAATCAAAGCCGTCATGCCGCATGTACCAGTCTTGGTACGGCCAACTGATCCGGTGATCGCCACGCATACTGGCGCAGGCGCTTTTGCCATCATGTGTTACACTGATTAATAATCACGCGCGGTCTTGAGCCGCGCGTTTTCTTATGCAGTTTCATGTTTGTGACCAGATTGTGACCAGATGGTCTTTTCTAGCAGCTCGTCGTATTTGTCCGAAGCGTTATTTATTCCGGCCTGGGTATTGTGGACATAGTGCTCCATCGTGAACTTGGCGTTGGCATGACCAAGTGTCCCGGCAATGTCGGCAGGGTTGATGTTGTCCTCGGCCATGAGCGTTGCTTTGGTATGGCGCAGCCCGTGGACTGTGATGCGGCGAAGTTTGTAGTCTTTGCAGATCCTTCCCATCCAGAATTCAGGCACGGTGTACGAGATCCGCGTGTGTGGCGCATGCGTTGAGGTGAACACCCAGTTTCCCGTGGGGGCCTTGTAGCCGGCGTTGCGCCACTGCATGAGCACACTAAGAACATCATCACCAACTCTGAGAGTTCTAAAGCCATTCTTGGTCTTGGGCGCGCCAGTTAGTTCGTTCGTTTCCTCGTTCTCGCCTTTGAGCTTGGGAATGGCGGTTTTAGTGATGGAGATGGTCTTGTTGGCGAAGTCGATGTTGTCCCAGGTCAGGGCCTCGGCTTCACCGCGGCGAACGCCGGTTGAAATGAGTACACGGAAGAACGCGCGTCGTTCGATTCCCAGCAGGCCATTGTTGGCTGCCTCTTGATCAAGCGCGGCAGAGAAGGCTTTGAGTTCCTCGGTGGTATACAGGTTATTCTCTGGATGCTTTGTCTTAGGCATTAAATTATGGGGCACACGCGCCATTTGAGTGGGATTGACTGTGATCCATCCCATCGTGCCTGCAAACTCCATCAGCAGTTTCAAACGGCCCAAAATGACAGACGCACTGCGATACTGCTGGGTGAGGTCATTGAGCCACGGCTGAATGTCTAAGAGTGTCAGCTGATTGATGAGGTATTTCCCGAATGCTGGCAGGATATGGAGCCGGAACTGTTGATCGATGCTTTTGCGAGTGGCTGCGCGAACTTGTACCTTATGTATTGGGTACCACATGTCGTAAGCTTCTTGAACGGTTGGCACCGACTTGCCTGAAACTTGATTCATCCCATGCTTGAATTCGTATACTGCTGTTTCAAAGGCATCACGAGCTTCTTGAGCAGTTTCATAACCGCGCAGCGTTGTATACTTGTCGAGGCCAGTCTTGGGGTCCAGCCCAAGATAACCTTTGATCATCCATCTCTTTTCAGGTTTGAGTTGCTTTCCGTTAGCGTTGAATTTTGGTTTAAGTTCGTATTGTTTTGGTTTTGGCATAGCGAGTTTCCTTTCTTTGACGCTCTCACACATCGCATGATTGGATTAACGCTAGGGCATCACCTCCTTAAGTGGTAAAATAGTGTATGCAGAAGGCGCACCACCGGTGTGGCTTTTCGAGATTGCGTCTACCTTCGATCTTGCCGGATGAGGGGTAGGCGCTTTTCGTATGTCTTACTTCAAGTTGGACTGAGCCTTGGTCGTTAGTGCATCGTTGCTGAAGGTCAGCGTCATGCTGCTCATATCGCCGTTCGTGTAGATTGCGATGACTGTCTTCTGACCGGCCATCAAGGACTCATTCAAGCTGGCGGGATCGCCAAACTTCGCATTCACATCAGCAAACTTTGTCCCAGTCGCGATGCCATTATAGTCAGCGAGGGACACGTTCTTTTTTAGCGCGACAGCAAGGTTAGTGATATTCTTACCCACGGCGTTCTTGTCGACAAAGGTCATGACGAGATGAGCACCGGCTTTGCCGTCAACGTTGTCCCAGGTGTCCATCTCAGTCTTGATGCCGTTGGTTTCACTGGTCGTGCTGGATGCCGGCTTGCCGAACTTAGTGGTCAATGCATCGAATGTGTCGCCACCTTGACCGCTCTTAGTCATGTCACCTAGCTTGATTGCATCATAGTCAGCCTTGGTGACCTTGGCCGTGTCAGCCTTGGATGACGATGCGGCCTTAGATGATTGTGACGACTTCGCGTCGCTTGACTTTGAGCTGCTCGACGAGCTACTCCCGCAGGCGGCCAGTGAGAGTGCAGCTGCCAGTGTTACCCCAATAGTGATAATTTTTTTCATACCATATTCCCCCAGAAAATGGCCGGTCAGCTTTTAACGTCAATCCGCCTCTGGACGTCAGGAACGCTGAATTTACTTGCTGCGCTCGTTGAAATGCTCGATAATGTATCTGGAGACCCCAGATAACACTTGCTCAATGTACGTGTAACGACTTGTCAGAAAGTCCTGATAAAACAGGATGCCAGCAATAAATGTGAAAAAATGAAGGAGAGTGAAGGTAAATGCGCTTGATCAGATTTATGTTTGCTTCCAACTGCCTGATCGGCTTTACGGTTAGCTGGCTGATTGGCTTGTTCTGACCATTGACCTGATTATTCTTGGCATTCCATTCACTCGAAAACGTATTTATCGTTTTCTCGACGAAGCGGTCTGGATTTTCAGTTAACCCTGAGCCACTGAATCTCGGTTTCTAACGTCAATCCAACCTGCACGTACATTCCTTGTAGATGTAGTTGCAATGGCAACCATATTCGATTAGGATTCAAGTGGTTGGCGTCTGATCATAAACATGGTCTCAGCGGTGTCAACGATTATTTCTCCGGCCAATACCGAGATTTGAGCTGTAAACCATGCAGGCTTATTGTCTTGTGAGACGGCTACTTGAATTGGCGTAGAGGTTAAGCGTAATCCAAGAAAAACATGGTTAGCATCAATAACCCGGTCAGCAACAATGTTCAGTTTAGACACAGTGGCGATAAGCTTATCGTTAATGATTTCGTCACCATTCTCATTTTTCACGATGAAATTGAACAACATTATGCTGTTCTTATCAACCGGCGCGACGGTTAAAGCAAACGGGATGTTGAAATTTCCCGGCAGTTTATCTGCGTTGAAGATAAAGGTCGGTTTTTCTCCATCTGCGCTAACGGGATTGAACTGAATTATTTTCTGTTTCATTGGTATTTCTCCTTAGGAGGTATGATTATGTTCAAAGTGCACCCAGATTGTGATCATTACTCTAGTTTTGAAGATTTTTAAAAGAACCTGAGCACCTCACAGCGTAGAAATCTAGCGGCTTGGATTGAGCGTGGATTGCACCCAGAAATCACGCGTGGAGAAGCGTTTAAGCAATCTCTGAAATATGCTTATGACGATATCGATGATATTGACATTCCACAATTATTCAAGATGATGCTCGATAATGGTCCTGAAGTGAAGATTATCCTGTATACTAGTATTGATCCAGTCTCGTTTTATTCGAATCGCTTTTATTAGAAGAAGAAATAGGGGATGCTTGTATGGGACTTTCCTCAATTGAAGCGATAGGGTTAGGTTCTTTTGAAGTTGATGAGTGCAATCGAGCACTTTGCTTTTCGAGCTTTGCTTTGATTCTTTGTTTCTGTTCGCTGATATCGTCACACCTGTCTGAAAAATGAAAAGCGATACCGGCAATAGCAAACACGAAACTAAGGCATACCCAGAATGCAGTAAACCAGCCATTGAGTTCAGTCCATTTTTTTAAAGGGAAAGCGGCTGCTAGTATTGCTGTAAGCAATAGCCCTGCGCACCAGTAGCATGCACGTTCACATATCAATTTGAAGCTACTGTCTGAATGCTTAATGATGACCACCTCCAGCCTCTCACAAAAGTGTGAGGCTTTTTTCCGTACCTATGAGTAAAAATTCGCAATAACTTCGTTGCAGTAGTTTTCCAAGCAGTCCGGAATATGTAATGAGTCCATGAAGCGGCGCGTATTGACGAACTCTCGGTCGATGTTTTCGTGGTAAATTGGCACCAACAATCCAACTTCAAAACGGTCGGCAGAGGATTCTAAGCGAGACTTCATGGGCGTGGAATAAAGGACTCCAGCATCACCGTTTTGCACATGACCAATTTCATGAGCGATTGAATAGGGCACTTGTTGTTGATTGTGCCAATTCATATTGATGAGCATGAACCGCTGCTTTGGATAAGCACGTGATGGTTCATCCGGGGACAATGCTTCCGGAGAATTTGCGTCAACATACTCGGCGCGAATGTGTTGGTCGAAAGCATAATTGCGGAGCTAGGTCACAATGTCTTGGAGATCTTCATTCATGGATATTGTGCCTCCGCAAAATTACCTCGATGATCTCTCGGTCACTTTCATTCACCGGCTTGCCCTCGAACATCATTGGTACATCACGGTCGGCGAGGTCAACTGGCTTTGGCTTGCCCAGCTTTGGCGCTGGGTTTGGGTCATCAGTGTTGCCGAGCAGGTAGTCGACGCTAACGCGTAAGACATCAGCCACTTTGTTCACACTTTCCATGTTTGGAGTGACTTCATCCCATCGATAAATTGCGTTTGTTCCCAGTTCAGCTTTTTCGTTGACAGCACGAAGACTTAATCCGTATTGCTTTGATATTTCTTTTATTCGTTTTAATAGTGCCATAACGGCATTTTTCCCGTACATGACAGCCGGAATTTAGTCTATTGGCTAAACGTGTCTTGGCTTATTTAGCCAATAGCTTATTCTAAGCTCATCAAGTGATTGAGCAACAACTTACCAGATCCTTATATTATACACTTTGGCGAGAGAGGACTGTTATGAGTAAGGAGGTTAGGTTATTTTCTATGAATTGAGTTTAGTTCATCGGTTAAACGAATACAATCACTTGATGATCCGACTACCGACAAAGTGGGCAACAGTGCTGAAGCCTTAGCTCACACAGCACCGAAAAAGGAGGATAAATAATGGTTGAGATCTACAACACATATACAATTGGCGCTGGCGAAGGATCGTCTCACCAAACATCTGGCCGCATTTTGGTCGAACATGAAACTGCGACTCCCAAACAGTACCGTTACGGGAATTGCTCATAATGAAAAGGTGGGCTGGTCTACGCTGGAAACCTATGTCCATTATGCTGTCGATGACACAAGAACATACGCCGTCAGCCAAATCGGCTATGCAATATGGAATTCTGGCAACGCCAATTCTTACGCACCGGTCTAGTTTAGCTTTGCAACTTCACTGAACGGACGCATGCGCTCAAGGCTTGCGCCAATTAAATCAGCTTGATCACCGAGATCAGGAAGAAATACAACATCCCCGTGACGCTCGATGATGGCAACCGCACGGCTGACGTCAAGACGTACAACTGGTGCAGCCCAAAACTACGGCGTATCAGATCATGTGGATTCCATCGCTGCCTGGCCAGTCTTGACATCTCATAAGTTCAGTTTGCCGCTGACATCAAGGCGGGCAAGGCCAGGCTAAGATCATTGCCCGCGCGAAGCTTGCCAACAAGCTCACTGCTAAGCCAGCGTCAAAGCCATCCGGTCTGCCGGGGGGGTCACAGCCGAATCTGGGACCTTCGCGCATTGGCAAGGCGTCGCTTAGCATGCCAGAGGATTTGGTACCATGACGACTGGATCAAGGTAGAAGGTCATACATGGATCACTCACGACTTCCAGGGTCAACGCATATACCTTCCTGTCTGTCAGTGGCATGGATCCAGCTCGACGCCGTGAAAAAATTTTCAAATAGCACGATGTTGTCTCACTTGGCTAAGGTGGGTTCGACTTATTGTTTTCAGACAAATAGCCCTCAGCCGGGGGATATTGTATTGTTTACTGCGATGCGTGAGAGACTTTTTTGACCAGATATTGGCAGATTTTACTAGATATCAACTAGCAAACGTATATTTGTTAAGGTATAATTAACACGTTAGAAATGGCGTCATATCAAGCTTTTTACCCGATTTACCCGACCCGGTGGCCTGCACGGGCGGGGTGTGTGTTACACTGATTAATAGGGGACGTAGGGGCAGGGGCATACCCTGCCTTTTGCGCATCCAATGCAACACAAGGAGGCAACCATGAAGAAGGTATTGCAGGCGCTAGGCGTGATCTTAGCAGTGGCTTTGGTGACCTTCGCAGGCTTGCAGGTTTTCGGCCCTAAAGCCCAAAGCACGCAGCTGGCTGGTGTCAACACTAAAGTCCATCCGCTTAAAGTCACGGCTGTGGGCGATTCACTGACGCATGGCGTCGGGGATGCCACCAATTCCGGCGGCTATGTTGCACTGATCAAAGCCGACTTAGCGCAAACCGGTCAATATACCGTTGACACGGCAAACTTCGGCGTCACCGGCAACACTGCACCGCAAGTGCAAAGCCGCATTAATAAGCAAGCCAAGCTGCAGCAAGCGTTGAAACAAGCTGACATCATTACCTTGACCGTGGGCGGTAACGATTTAATGGCGGTGTTGCAGAAACACTTCTTTGACATCACCGCTTCAGACGTGAAATCAGGCAACGCCTTGTTTCAAAAGCGCTTAAAAAAGCTGGTTAAGTCCATGCGGGAATTGAACGCTGATGCGCCGATTTATGTCTTTGGCATCTACAACCCGTTCTACGTGTATTTCCCAGATCTCACGGCGATGACTGACAGCGTCAAGACTTGGAATGACGCCACGCAGCAGACGTTAAAGGAAGTGCCGCATGCGTATTATGTGGATATCGATTCCGTCTTGACCAAAGGCGGCACCACCACCACTGACAAGGCAACTAAAGCCAAGTTGAAGCAGGCAGTGGCCGGGGATGCTTCAGCCAATCCGCTGATTTTCACCCAAGACCACTTCCATCCTAACAACGCCGGTTATGCCCAAATGACCAAGCAGCTATGGCACGAGATGCAACAAACCAAGAAACAATGGGAGAAATAATGACAAGAAAGCAACAGCAAGCGGCGAAAACGCCGCGCCGCACGATCAACTGGTGGAAATGGGTCACTTTGGTGCTATGCGGGCTGATTATCGGCTCTGGCGTTTGGTTCGTGGCCAAGGTGGTCACGCCTTACCAAGATCCAACAACCAGTACGGCGGTGCAACAAGCTGACGATCAGCCGGCATTTTCGGTGCAGTTGACCAAGAATCAAGTTAATCGCATCGTGGATTATTACCTGAATGATTATTTGAAAGATTCGAAGATCAAATACAGCTTGACCGTTGGTGATTCAGCAGTATTAGGCGGGTCGTTCAAGTTCTTCGGCGCCACGATTAAGTTTGCTTTGCAGTTTGATCCGCTGGTACGTTCAAACGGCGACGTCGAACTTAAAGCCACCAAGCTCAACATCGGCAGCTTGCCGGTGCCGATCAGCTACGTCTTAAGTTATGTCGGGCATTCATACAAGCTGCCTAAGTGGGTGAGCTTAAATAGCACTAAGGAAACCGTTGTGTTAAAATTGAGCGAATTCAAGCTCGCTAACGGCATGCAGGTGCGTGCCCAAAAATTCGACCTTGCCGGCAACGAAATCGATTTTGGCGTGTATTTGCCGAAATAGCAGGCCAAGCAAGGGATTTTAGAGCAAATTAAGGAGTGTAGATAATGTCTGAAACGGCAATTTTTGCAGGCGGCTGCTTCTGGTGTATGGTCCAGCCGTTCGAAGAACAACCCGGGATCTTAAATGTGGTATCTGGCTACACTGGCGGTCATGTTGCCAACCCGACCTATGAACAAGTCAAGTCGCATCAAACCGGCCACACCGAAGCGGTGAAAATTACCTTCGATCCGGCGGTGATCTCGTATGCCCAACTTTTGGATGTTTATTGGCAGCAAACTGATCCGACTGACGCCATGGGCCAATTCCAAGACCGCGGCGACAACTACCGCCCGGTGATTTACGTTGCCAATGCCCAACAGCGCGCTGCAGCAGTTGCCTCTAAAGCGGCTTTGGCAGCCAGTGGCCGCTTCAAGGACCCGATCGTCACCACGATCGAAGATGCCAAGCCATTCTACCCAGCAGAAGAAGAACACCAAGAGTTCTATCAACACAACCCGCGCCGTTATGCCCAAGAGCATGCACAACGTCAGGCGTTCATCGACAAGAACTGGGCCAAATAGGAAGGGTGGATGGCATGCGCCAGACTTTTTATCAGTATCTCATGACTTTACGCAACCCCAATGATCACGGTGAAATCGCCAATTTTGCGCAGAATGCGTTCTTAGATCACGGCTTTCCCAAGCAGGAAACCGACTTTGATGCGTTAAGCAATTATTTGGAACTCAACGGCAATTACTTGCCAAGCATGGATATCTTTGATGATGTCTGGCGCGAGTACTTGGCTTCTGAACAAATCGGAGGCGTTCATCGTGGCTAAAAAACATTTACAAGTACCGGCGTGGCTGTTGGCAGTTGGCATGAGTGTCACCTTAGTCGGCGGCGGGGTAGGCGGCTATGCGCTGCACACCTTGACTGCCAATGCAACCGGCGCATCCAGCGCCAACTTACCGCAAGGGTTTGACAAAGTGTTGTCAACTTATTCGACGATCCAAGCCAATTATTATAAATCAACCAGCAGTACCAAGTTGGCTGATGGGGCGATTTCTGGGATGTTGAATTCATTAGGCGATCCGTTCTCGACTTATCTTGCAGACACCAACAAGTCAAGCTTGGATGATCAATTGTCAGCCAGCTTCGGCGGCATTGGGGCTACGGTGCAACAAGGCAGCAAGCAATTGTCCATCGAAAGCATCATGCCTGGTACGCCAGCCAAGAAAGCCGGCTTGCAAGTTGGCGATGTGTTGAGCAAAGTCGATGGCAAAGACGTGTCGACTTTAAGCGTTGATAAAGCCGTGGCTAAGATTCGCGGCAAAATCGGCACTACGGTTAAAGTCACCGTTACGCGCGCCGGCAAGCCGATGACTTTCAGCATGAAGCGGGCCAAAATCACCACCGATACTGTCGTTGGCACCATGGACAAAACCAACAAGCAAGTGGGCATTATCACCATGGCGACATTCTCTGAACCAACGGCCCAGCAATTCGAACAAACCGTCAAGAAACTGCGCAAGCAAGGGGCCAAGCGCTTCATCTTAGACTTGCGCGGCAATCCTGGGGGGATGTTGGATCAGGCGTTGAAGATCGCGTCAATGTGCTTGAAGAATGGGCAAACCATCGTTAAGGTCCAATCCCGTGATGGCTCGACGCAAACCTATAAAGCAGCCAAGAAGTATGACGGCGGCTTCAAAGTCAGCGAACCGATGGCGATTTTGATCGATGGCAATTCGGCTTCGGCGTCTGAGATCTTATCAGCCGCGCTGAATCAGAACTTAAAGACCCCGTTAGTTGGTGAGCAAAGTTATGGCAAAGGCACCGTGCAAACCGTGGCCAATTTGTCCAAGGATGCTGAAATCAAATTGACCATTGCCAAATGGCTCACGCCAAATGGGTCGTGGATCAACAAGAAAGGCTTGACGCCAACAGACAAAGTCGCCTACCCAAGTTACATGAACATTGCCGGTTTCTCGGCGACATCCTTGAAGCAAGGGGATGAATCTGGTGATGTGAAGTCCTTGCAGCAGCTGCTTAAGGCATTGGGCAATGATCCAGGAACGACCAATGGTTTCTATGGCCCATCAACCGCCGCTGCGGTCAAAGCCTTCCAAACCAAAAATAAGCTGACTGCCAGCGGGACTGCAGATACCGCCACGCTTTCGGCGATGGTAGCGAAGCTGACGCAGCAATATGCCAATGATGACCCGCAACTCAAAGCCGCTGTTAAAGCGGTCACAGCCGAGTAATGATCAAGCCCCAACTTGTGCAATCTGCACAAGTTGGGGCTTGATTTGGCTTTACACCTGTACAACTGGAGACGCTTACGGCATAATGAACGCATCCTGCAGTTCTCCCACCTGCAAAATAAAAGGAGCATTTACGATGCAAATTGATAAACAGTTTAAATTCGAAGCCGCCCATTGCCTGGATGGCCATGCTGGCAAGTGCAACAACTTACACGGCCATTCTTATCGCTTCACCGTGACCTTAGCCGGGGATTTGATCGCCAGCGGTTCCAGTGCCGGCATGGTGTGTGATTTTGGCGACATCAGCCGCGTGGTCAAAGCCCAGGTCTTGGCCAAGTTGGATCACAGCTTCATCTACGATCGCAATAATGCCAACGAAGCGCAAATCGCTGAGTTGTTGCATCAGTTAGGTAAGAAAGTCTATGCCATGGACACGCGGTCCACTGCCGAGCATTTGTGCCAAGAAATCGCCAGTTTGATCCAGCCGCAGTTGCCGGCTTTGACGCAAGTGACGGTGTATGAAACGGTCAGCGGCAGCGCCAGTTGGGCGGTGAAATGATGGATTGGCCAATTGTTGAGATTTTTGAATCCCGCCAAGGCGAAGGCTTTAATACTGGGCGGCTGGCGACGTTTATCCGCTTGGGGCGCTGCAACTTGAATTGTCCATGGTGTGATACCAATTACACGCAATTTACGCGCATGGATGCGCCAACGATCTTGGCGGCGATTGCCGATCTTGCCAACCGCTTCTTTGTCATCACCGGCGGCGAACCAACCATTCAGCCGCACCTCAGCGAATTTGTGGCGATCCTCAAGCAGCATTATCCTAAAGCTTTGGTGGCCATTGAAACCAACGGCTTGCTGGAACCCCCAGCCAATATCGATTACATCGCCACCAGTCCCAAGCGCTTATATGCCAAGCAATATGAGCGCCGGCATTTGTCACATGCCGATGAGGTGCGGATCGTGGTCGATGAACCAGCCGCGATGGCCGAGTTTTGTGTGCAGATCCAGCAGCTGATCCCGGCGACGCGCTATTATTTGTCGCCTTGTGAAACAAACGGTGAATTTAACTTAGCTGAAACGATTGCGGTGTTAGGCGCATTGAATGAAGCTGGCGGCCAGTGGCTGTTGAGTTTGCAAACCCATAAATTGATCGGGATCCACTGACGATCACACCTGCATCGGGCCTCGATTTGTGAGGGCAAGATGCAGGTGTGATTTTTATCTTTCATGGCATCTGTTTGAAGGCGAGGCAGGGTATAATAATGACGGACAATGATTGCTGCGTCGCCGGCTTTGTGCCGGGGAAAGGAAACTTTCATGACAGTACAACAGCCGCCTTTACAACCAGCCCCACCGCCGCAAACCCGTCCTCGTGAGCGGCTCACTTATTGGCTGTACTTTACCGGCCAAGCGATGGGGTACATGGTTTTAACCGCTTTTTCCACGACGTATTTGATGATGAACGGGGTCGATGTTGGTGCTGTAGCCACGGCGATGTTTATCGCCAAACTGTGGGATGTTTTCGCCGATGCCTTGTTTGGGATCTTGTATGACAAGGTGCACTGGCCAAGCGGCAACAAAGCACTGCCGTGGTTGCGGCTGGCCAGCTTCACGGTACCGATCACGACCTTGGTGTTGTTTCTGATTCCCAGCGGTTTGACTGCGACGATGAAGCTGGTGTGGTTTGTGATTGCCTATATTGTTTGGGACACCAGCTACACGATGAGCGATGTGCCGATTTATGCCATGATCACCAGCATGACGGCGCAAGTCAATGAGCGCAATTCCATCCTGGCGCTGGCGCGGTTATTTGCGCTGGCAGGCAGCTTTGTGGTCAGTGTCGTTGGCCCGATTTTGGTGTCTGAGCAAGTGGGGATGAGTTTTCCGGCGATGGTAGCGGTGATCGCAGTGCTCATTGTGCTTTTCATGTTTCCCGTATCGATGTTTGGCAAAGAGCGGATCAAGGTCCGGCAAGACACACAGAATCATTACCGCTTCAAAGATATCAGCCATTACCTGCGGACCAATAAGTTTCTTGGAATTTATTATTTAGGCTACTTGTTTTGGGGCCTGACGCAAACTGATCAAGTCGTTGGGCTGTTTACGGCGTATTATTTGTTCGGCACGGCGCTGTTTGCGACGCTCACAACGCTGCTGGTGGCGGTGCCGACCATTCTTTTCTCACCGTTTATGGGGCGGATCCTCAAGCGCATCGACAAGTTCAAGTTGTTTTATTACAGCATGATCGCCTTGGCGATCTTGGCATTTGCCATGTATTTCGTGGGCTATGCCAATCCCGTGCTGTATCTGGTGATGGTGGTGCTGCGAGCGATCCCCATCGGGCTGATCGGGGTGCTGGGGCTGACCTTCACGCCAGACATCGTTGAATATGGCCAATACCAGACGCACATCGATGCACGCGGCATTGCGTTTGCCGTTCAATCCTTTGCTGCCAAGCTGGCTTCGATGAATGCGCCGCTGGGCTTGGCGGTGTTAAGCTGGTTTGGTTGGAAGCGTATCAGCGCAAGTTCTTTTGCCGCTTTGGCAGCTGAGCATGTCAGTCAAAGTGCCAGTGCCTTAAGCGGGCTTTGGGCCGTGACCGCCTTAGTGCCTGCCATTGGGGCGCTGCTGGCAGTGATCCCGCTGACGTTCTACAAGCTCAATGACCATGACGTTCAGTTAATGACCAAGGTCAATGCTGGTGAGCTCGATCGCCAAGCTGCCCAGCAGCAAATGAAGCATCAATACTGAAAGCAAACGTGCGGCCCAGTGCCGCACGTTTTTAATACAAAAAGCCGCCACGCGTACGTGACGGCTGATTGAGCAAACAGATTACTCACCATGGCTGGCTTGCCAGCTCGGCTAAGACCTTGGCTTGTGGCGCTGGCAAACTGCCATCGGCTTTGGGCCCGACATTCAGCAGCAAGCGCCCGCGCTTGGCGCGTGCTTCGACGATCATCTGGCGCACCTGCGCGGCGGTGATGAAATCGCTGGGACGGGCGGCTTGGTTGTAGCCAAAAGAGTAATCCATTCCCCGCGTGATTTCGTAATAATCAGGCGCCCCGGTCCAAACGGTGTGATATTCCAGCGTTCGATAATCATAGTACTTTGGTGCTGCGCTTTTGTGGGTGCGGGATTGGTGCCAGTTGACATAAGCGCCAGCCGCGTTAAATAGCGGGTACAGTGATCTGTGGCGCAGCCAGCTTGGATAATCGCTCCAGCGGTCATCGACCATACCTTCAGCAACCGCGGCGTAATAATCCGCAAATAACTGCGGCAAGCGCGCGTCTTTGGGGTAGCCGATATCACTCCACAAGATATCTGGGTGGTAGCGCGCGATCAGTTCATGCCACTGCTCCCACACATAATCACGATATTGCTTTGAATGGTCAGATCCCAACAGCAGCGTGGCGGCACTTTGGATGCGGTCGTGTTTGAACGCCCAGTCCAATAAACTGGAATAGTACACGCCAAAGCGCATTCCCCGCGCCCGCACCGCTTTAGCCAGTGCCCCAACAAAATCAAAACCCAAATGGTAATCAGGCTGATGCGGGTTTGGCACCTGCGTGTCATACATCACAAATCCGTCATGATGTTTGGTGACCACCACCACATACTTGGCATGCGCTGCCGCAAAGGCGTCAGCCCATGCGTCAACGTCGACTTGGCGCGCAGTTTGCTTAAAGGTGTCAGCAAATGCCGCATATGGGGCAGTGCCGTAATGTTCGCGGTGGTATTGACCAGTGGGTCCGCTGGGAAAAAGCATCGAATTTGCGTACCACTCCGCATAAGGCTGATGCTTGAACTGTTCGTATAAAGTCGGGTGCTTGCCAGGGCCAGTGACTGGTTTTGGCGCAAACGCTGGGACACTGTACAGTCCCCAATGAATGAAGATCCCAAAATCAGCGGCTTCAAACCAAGCCGGTGCCTGGTGGCGGTGAATGTTGATCTGATCCATCATAATCCCTCCTGTGACGTGGTTAGGTTTTGCCGACGTGCTTGCCATGATTGGCTAAGCCGACCAGTAAGTCGACCATCCACAACTTCAAACTGCCGCCGCTTTGTTGCGCCAGGCGCACCAGCGGCGTGTCCCATACGATCGTTGCCAGAAATTGGCCTTCAGGCGAATCTGAGGCGGTGCCGTCGTTTTTCTGCATGTTGGCGATCACGGCTTTGGCCACCAAGCGCGCGACAATCGAGAATTTAGCTAAATCACGCGGCACGCTTAGTCTGGTGAAGGTTCCTGGCCGCGGAGTCGGCAGCGGGGCTTGGACCAAGCCGCTTAAGGCGGTGAAGTCTGCAACGCGCGGCAAGCCGGTTGGTTGCCGATACCACGTTGGCGCTTCGATGCGAAAAGCTGGTGCGTCAACGGTTAGCGGCAGTTTGGCAATCAAATCGCGACTGCTGGTGCCAACATTCACGTACCACTTGCCGCCGGCCAGCGTAAATTGTTGCCGAGCGTCATCCCAGCGTGACAAAGCGTGCTTGGCCAATGGGATGGTGATGGTTTGGGTTTGCCCTGGCTCCAGCCATACTTTCTTGAAGGCCGCCAGCGTTTGCAGCGGAACCAGCTGATCTTGGTCGCAAGCACTGACATAAATTTGGATAACTTCTGCGCCGCGCAAGTTGCCGGTGTTGGTCACATTCACCGTCACGCTTAAGCTTTGATCGGCTGCACTGAGCTGCGTGGTGCTCAGGCGCGCTTGGCTCAAGGCAAAAGTCGTATAACTTAACCCGAAGCCAAAAGGAAACGCCACGGCTTGGTGAGCTTTATCATAGTAGCGATAGCCCACATACAAACTTTCTGCATAAGGTACCGACAATGGGTGTTTGCCATATAATCCACTGGATGGCACATCGGCATAACGCAGCGGATAAGTTTCTGCCAACTTGCCAGATGGCGATACTGCCCCAAACAATAGGCGCTCAGCTGCCGCGCCGACTGCTTCGCCACCGAGAAATAAGTTGAGGATCGCCTTAGCGTCTGGGGCCCATTGGGTGCTGACCACTGACCCAGCCACTAATAATACGACAAGGTTGGCATTCACTTGTGCTACGGCGTGCAATAACGCGATTTGCGCTTTTGGCAACGCCAAATCAGTGCGGTCGCTGCCTTCCGCTTCTGCCGTTGCCGGCAAGCCCAGCACCATGATCACATCATCTGCCGCTGCGGCCGCTGCTTTGGCCTGCTGGATCAAATCAGGGTCTTGGGTGTCGTCATCGAGTGCATAACCAGGCGCATAGGTAAAGGCGTGGCCAGCTGCTTTGAGACCAGCGAGAATAGAAATGGTTTGCGGGGTGGTGATGTGTGATGAGCCGGCGCCTTGAATGCGCGTTTGGTCGGCTAAAGCTCCGATCACAGCAAGCTTGCGCCTTGGCTGCAAAGGCAGAAGCCCGTCGTTTTTCATGAGTACTGCTGAGCCTTCCTCGATTTGCTGGGCTAAGCCAATATGCGCTTGCAACAAAGCCTCGCGCTTGCCAACAAAAGCCGGCCGCTTGCGTTGAGCAAGTGCGGCGATGTTGGTGACCGCGCGGGTCAAGGCGGTGCGGTTAAGCTGGCCGTTTTTGAGTGCCGCCAAGGCCGCTTTGTCAAACAAATGACCGGAGCTGGGCATTTCCAAGTCGGTGCCGGCGTTAAGGGCTTTGACTTTGTCATTAAGTGCGCCCCAGTCAGACACCACCGCGCCGGTAAAACCCCATTGGCCGCGCAGCACCGTATCCAGCAGGTACGCATGATCGCTCATATACGTGCCGTTAAGCAAGTTGTAGGCGATCATCACTGTTTCTGGTTGGCTTTGCGTAACAGCTAAGCGGAATGCTTCCAGGTACAATTCATGCAGTGCCGTAGCGTCGATCAGCGAATCTGAGCGCAGCCGGTCAGTTTCTTGACTGTTGCCGGCATAATGTTTCAGCGACGCGCCGACACCGTGGGCTTGCAAGCCTTGGATCCAAGCTGTGGCCAAGGTGCCGGCTAACAGCGGATCTTCTGAGAAATATTCAAAATTACGCCCGCCTAAGGGGTTGCGCTTGATGTTGACACCAGGCCCAAGCACCACGTCGACGTTTAGCGAGCGGGCTTCTTCGGCGATCGCAGCGCCCATTTGCGTCAATAAATCCAGGTCCCAACTGCACGCCGAAGCACTGGCGGTGGGAAAGGCAGTGGCTGGCACGGCTTCGTTGATGCCTAAGTGATCAGCCGTTTGCGCTTGGTAGCGCAGCCCATGCGGCCCGTCACTCATGCGAATGGCGGCAATGCCGGCGACGGCTTCACTGCGCCAGAAATCCTGACCAGAAGTGAGCTTGATGGCATCTTGGTCGGATAGCTCACGGGCAGATCCGCCTAAGTTGAGCTTGATGGTCATACAAACACCCCCAATTCTTAACTTGAGAATAACACGTCGTTGCGGTTGTGTAACGCGCCGACATTGGTTTTTGTTATAATAGACGTATTCTAGAAATTCGAGGTCGAAAATGTCAAAGCGAATCATGCCCAGTACTATGTGGCAACGCGGCCGTGCGCTTGTCGCTTCAGATAAGGTCCAAATCATTGCCATTGATCCTGATATGGGAATGGTGGAAGCCACAGTTTATGGGACCTATGCTTATGATGTGGTGTTAGGCATCGACCAAGCCGAAGACAATTGCTCATGCCCATATTTTGCAGAACATGGGTATTGCAAGCATGTCGCCGCAGTTGAGGTGTATTTCACTGCGCATGGCGAATCCATCGACGAAGTCCTTGGCGTCGACAGTCCGGCCGGTGCGCACCCCAGTGATGCCAAGCGCTTCATTGAAGACTTGGAGCTGGGTGATATCCAGTATTTCAAAGGCTTGGATGATGCTGCGCAAGAGCGGCTGCGCTTAGAGGTGACCTTGGTGTGCCATCCGTATATGGATGCGCATTACCACCGCACCATGCGCTTCATGGTCAAGTTAAGGATCGGCGGGCCAGACAACAACCGCTTCTTAGTGGTGCGCAATATTCAAGATTTCTTTGTGGATTACATCAATCGTGATCGTTATGCCACCGGCGGCAAAAGCAGCTTCGACTTGGCCCCAGCCGCCTTTGCGCCAGCAGAGCGCGAGTTGTTGCAAACCATTATCGATGCGCCGACCCCGGATCAATATGCCATGGGGTATGACAGCACCTACCGCCAGTATGTTGTGTTGGCAGCAGGGGACTTTGCACGGCTTAAAGACGTCTGGGGCCAGCTTGAGTTCTTGCAGTTTCAACCTGTGGCTAGTGGTGAAACTTATGACACATTGACGATTTTGCCCTTTGCGCCAGATCTAGGCCTATGGGAAGCGGCAGTCACCCCAGACGAAACCGGTTACACCTTGAAAGTCGACTGGCATTTTGAAACTGCCGTTGAGACAGAGCATTTCTTGATCAGCGGTAATCGCTGCATTCAATGCGAATCGCCAGTGTTAGGCATCATGAGTCAGATCCAGCGCGCTTTGCCAGATGCCAAGCAGCTGCACTTTGCCCAAGACGAAGTCGAAGCGTTGCAGACTTTTCTGGTGCAATTTAAGCTGATCGGAACCGTGGATGCACCAAAGACGCTGGCGCCAGCTTCGATGACGGCGCATTTTGACTTGGACCGCGACGCGGATGCGATCACCTTAATGCTGGGCTTTGAATACGATGGCCAAGTTTATCCGGCATCAACGATTGCCACGCATGCTGATATGCCGCGCAACCACGCCAAAGAACAACAAGCCCGCGATTATCTCAAGGCGCTGGGCTTTGTGCATGAACGCAGCGGCTGGCGCAAGGCTTTTGGCGACAGTGCCGCGCTGTATCGCTTCTATGTCGCCGAATTGCCCAACCTCAAGCATAATGGGGTGGTGACGACGACACCGGCGTTAGACGCCATGGTGGTGGATGCCGCAGACCAACAGCCGCAAATCAAAGTCTCACAAGCTGCCGGGTTGTTGTCGATCGCCTTTTCAATGGCGGGGATCAAGCCTGATGAAGTGGCGTCGGTACTGACGCAGTTAGATCAATCGCGGCCGTATTTGACCCGGCCGGATGGCAGTTTGGTGATTGTCGATGATCAGCTCAAAGCCACAGCCAAGGCTTTATCGCGGGTGCGTCAAGCCGCCAAGTTCGATGCGCAAGGCGTGGTGCAGGTGCCGGCTTCGCAAAGTCTGGCGGTACAAGCGGCTTTTGGCGAAACCGCTGAATTTGACCAGCACTTCAAGCAGCTGGTCGCAGACTTGACCCATCCAGAAACGTATCCGCTGGGTGATGCCTTAACCGGGATCCATGCCGCCTTGCGTCCGTATCAACAAGTCGGCGTGCGCTGGCTGGAAATGCTTGATGCCCATGGTTTCGGCGGGATCTTAGCCGATGAAATGGGTTTAGGCAAAACGCTGCAGATGATCACATTCTTGCATCATCATCGCGGCGGCCACACCTTGGTGGTGGCGCCGGCGTCTTTATTGTACAACTGGCAAGCGGAATTCACGAAATTTGCACCAAACATGCATGTGGCTGTGGTGGCCGGCACCAAAGCCGAACGCAGCCAACAAATCAAAGCGGCTAATGCCGATGTGCTGATCACCAGCTACAATCAAGCGCGCTTAGACGTCAGCGACTATGCGCAACAAGCACTGACTTATTTGGTGTTAGACGAAGCCCAATATGTCAAAAACGCCGGCTCCAAAACTAACCAGGCCTTGCGCAAATTGCAGCCGCAAGCGACTTTTGCCTTGTCTGGGACGCCGATTGAGAATCGCAAAGAAGAACTGTGGGCGATTTTTGCCTTGGTGTTGCCAGGCTTGTTGCCAAGCAAGAATGCCTTTAATCAACTGACGCCGGAAGAAATCGCCGTGCGCGTGCGGCCGTTCATCTTGCGGCGTGAGAAAGCCGCGGTATTGAAGGACTTGCCGCCGAAGGTTGAAACCAATCTCACCAACGACATGACCAAGGCTCAAAAAACCGTTTATCTGGCCCAACTGCAACAAATGCAAGTCAAGGTGCGCGGCTTAAGCAACGACGCGCTGGTCAAGAACAAACTGGAGATCTTAGCCGGATTGACGCGCTTGCGTCAAATCTGTGACACGCCAAGCTTGTACCTGCCGGATTATAAAGGCGGCTCTGGCAAATTAGAACTGTTGGCCGATTTGTTGCAAGAAGCCGCCGATAATCACCGCCATGTCTTGATCTTCTCACAATTCACCACGATGTTAAGCCAGATCCAAGCTTTGTTAGATGCGGCGCATTTGCCGAGTTATGTGCTGAAAGGCGACACCAAAGCCAAAGACCGCATGACCATGGTGGAGCGCTTTAATGCCGGGGAGAAGGCCTTCTTCTTGATCTCGTTGAAAGCCGGCGGCACCGGGTTGAACTTGACTGGGGCGGATATGGTGTTGTTAGTGGATCTGTGGTGGAATCCGGCGGTAGAAGACCAAGCCATTGCCCGCGCGCACCGCATCGGCCAGAAACACGCCGTCGATGTGTATCGCTTGATCACCAAAGGCACCATCGAAGAACAAATCGTTAACTTGCAAGCCAAAAAGCGCGACTTGGTGGATACGATCATGGCCGGTACGGCTAATAAAGCTGGCTTAACCACCGAAGACATTAAGCTGATTTTAGGCATCGACTAGCGAAAATAAGCCACAAGGCCCCCCTTGGCAATTTGCCAAGAGGGGCTTTGTGATCAAATCGTTGATGTTGTGTTTTATAGCAAACCGCCGCCATCAACGGCATAGGTTTGGCCGGTGATGAAGTCAGCTTGCGGGCTGGCCAAGAAGCTGACCATATTGGCGATATCATTTGGCACCACGGTGCGGCCTAGCGGAATAGTGCCGACGTAATCGGCTTTGTTTTGGCCAAGCGGCTTGCCGTTGATTTCAGACATCTTGCGGTCGATTTCGTCCCACATGCCGGTGGTCCCGACCACGCCTGGGGCATAAGCGTTGACGTTGATGTGTGCTGGGGCAAGTTCATTGGCCGCGGCTTGGGTCAAGGAAACAACTGCGGCTTTAGTTGAGGAATATGTCGCCCATACTGGGAAGGCATGCAAGCCGGCAATTGAGCTGGCGTTGATGATGCGGCCTGGCACACCGAGTTCTTTGAACTTCTTGGCAGCCGCTTGAATGCCGTAAACGACGCCGAAGACGTTGATCTTGTAGCTGAATTCCAAGTCGGCTGGCTTGATGTCTTCGATTTTGTCAACTTTAGCCACGCCGGCGTTGTTGACCATCACGTCAAAGCCGCCTAATTTGGCAGCCGCTTCATCAACTGCGGCTTGTACCGCTTGTTGGTCGGTGACGTCAACTGTCACAAAGATCGCCTTGCGACCCAAGTCTTGGACTTCTTTGATGACGCCTTGGGCTTTTTCGGCTTGGCCGGCTAAGTCGGCAACGGCGATATCAAACCCGTCTTTGGCGAGGTGACGACTGATTTCAGCGCCGATCCCTTGAGCAGCGCCTGTAACAAAAGCAACTTTTGACATGTGTATATCCCCCTAAATGCGATATTTTGAACAAACCAAGTATATTCTGATTGTAAGCGATTTACAAGCAGTCAAATCAATTTGATACCGATTTATTGGAAGCAAAGTAGGGTGGTATAGGGCAGAATTACAATACCAATCCGGTTTCATTCAAAAGCGGCGACACTGGCGCTGAGCCCAATTTTCCGCCAAAAAATACGCTGGAATGTGGTTCTTTGTGAAGAATTCTCGTAAATGTGGCCATGAAGTGGGTGGATTCGTCACTTGATGATGAAAGCTGGCGCAAGTTTTGGTATAATGTCTTTTGTATTCGGGGGGAATAATATATATGCATAACACATTGAGAAAACAAGCACTTGCCGTCGATCCGAACATCATTAAGCGCCGATGAGCAAGGAGGACACACAATTGCAGAATACATTGGTGATGCACAGTCTTTGGGGCCTAGGCACGGTAGTTGAGGTCACAGGCGATTATCTCAGCGTCCATTTCATGATGGGCAAGACCAAATCGTTTACGATCAGCAAGGCCGTTGCCAGCGGCGAGATCCGCTTGCTTGATGCCCGTGCGCAAGCCGCTTACGCCAAGCGCCAGCATGAACCGCCGCGCTTTGCCGTGACAGTTGGGACCAGCTTAAGCAACGCTGAATTAGTGGCGACCTTGGCGGTTTCGGCAAGAGGCGCCGTGCGCCAACTCGCAGGCGATGCGCTGGTGGCAGTGGCGGAACTGGATGACAACGCGGCTTTGATTTGCAGCGCCGGCGCCACCGCTTGTCAGCAGGTGCGCCAAGCCAAAGTGGTGCATGTTTTTGAATATACCCCACATCATCAATATATCTATCGCGGTGTGGCCAAAGCCGTGGGTGAAGTGCAGCGCGTCTTAGCACCGACGCCGAAACAGCCTAAGCGCATGGTCAGCCAAGTGACGTTGACCATTTAATTATGACAACAATCAATTTAAACAGGCCTGCAGCAATCCTGATAACGGATCGCTGCAGGCCTGTTGCTGTATTAGCTTGCGCGTGCAAGGGCAAATGGCAGTTTGGTACACTGGTATTAAGAGAGGTGAAGACCATGGAACAAACGCAGGCCCTTGCAGGTTTTGTTTGGCACGACTTGACGCAACCGACGACTAGTGAACTAGACGCTTTGACGCAACGCTTGGCCTTGCCGGAACACTTCGTTGCTGCCATCAAGGATGAATACGAACAGCCGCGCCTTGATACCAGCGATCCGCGGATGACTTTGCTGGTGTTGCGGATCCCGCAAGCTTTTGAAAGTGTGACTGACGTGAGTACGTATCGCACGGTGCCGATCACGCTGGTCGTTGGCAGCGGCTGGCTGGCGTCGGTGAGTTTGCATGATGCGCTAGCGCCTGCTTTGCAAACTACCCTTGCTGCCAGTGATGACCCGCTGAGTGCCGCCTTGGCGGCTTTGCAGTGGACAATTGCCGAATATGATCATGTGTTAGATGATCTCAGTCCGCGTGTGCAGCAAATGGAAGGCCGCGTGGCAGAAGCGTCACACAACCGCTTGTTGTATGAAGTCATGGCTTTGGAGAAGGCGCTGGTGCATTTGACCGGGGCATTGGTTGCCTATCAGCGGTTAAGCCAAGCGTTAACGGATTCGCGCTGGCAGGCCAAACAGCCAGTGGCCATCGCCGAGCTGACGGTGGCGACCAATCAAGTGTTGAGTATCGCCGAAGCAACCGAAGAGATCTTGGATCAATACAATACCGCGATTTCTTCGGTGATCGGCAATAACTTGAACTTGATCATGAAGGTGTTGACCAGCGTGTCGATCATCTTGGCGATCCCGCCGATCATCAGCGGCATTTGGGGGCAAAACACTTGGCTGCCATGGGAGAAGCCGATGTATGGCTTCTGGGTCGTGTTGGCATTGAGTGTCACGTTGAGTGTGGCAGTGGCGTGGTGGCTGCGCAAGAAACGGTATTTGTAACCAGTAAACAATCGGCGCCTGACTGTGAATTTGCCAGTCAGGCGCCGATTGTTTTCATGGTTAACGTGATCAGCTATGGGCCAGCTGCTTGGGTTCCGGCCAGCCGAAATGGCCGATGATCGCAATGGCCAAGAAGCCAACGGCCACTGCGCAAACGCCAGACCAGCCCCAATGGCTCCAGGCCCAAGTCGCGCAAAGCGTGGCCAAGGATCCGCCGAGAAAATAACTGAACATAAAGACGGAATTGTTGCGGCTGTTGGTTTCTTTACCCAAAGCCTGCACGATGGCTTGATTAGATACTTGGCCAAATTGAGTCCCTAGATCTAAGGCGATGATGCCGATGATCAAGCCGATCAAGGCATGCCCGAACAGCCAAAAAATCACAAACGCCAGCGTTGAAAAACCAATACCCATGCCAATTGTCAAGCGTGGCGAATAATGATCAACCATGCGCCCAATCACCGAGGCAAATAAGATCCCGGTAATGCCTAACAACCCCATTGCCCCAGCGGCAGTGGCGCCCAGGTGAAACTGGGCTTGTAAGTAGAAGGCCAACGTCGCCCATAACACATTCGAGGTGCCAAACAAGGCAAAGCCATTGATCGCAGCACCTTGCAAGTGTTTCTGGCTGCGCAATAAATGCGGCAAGCTGGCCAATACAGCTAGATATGAACGATCAACATGTCCGCGGAAATCTTGCGGCAAGCGCTTTTGCAAAACCACTAGCAAGATGACTTGCGCAATGGCAGCCAGCAAGTAGACATTCTGCCAAGCCATGATGCCGGCGATCAAACCAGCAATGGCCCGAGACAATAAGATCCCAGTCAACAAACCGCTTAACACATTGCCTAATACCGCACCGGTGCGCATGCCATGTGTCAAGGCGGCGGTGAAGGGGATGATCATTTGCGGTGCCACTGAGGTGATGCCGATCAACAACGACGCGATGGCAAACACCGTGATGTTCGGGGCCAAATATGCCGCTAACAAGGCGAATACCGCCAAGCCGATCATGAATTTGATCAAATGATTGCGATCGAATTTATCGCCTAAAGGCACCAAGAACAACAACCCGCAGGCATAGCCTAGTTGCGTCAACATTGCCACGGCGCCAACAGTGGCCTTAGACACTGCAAACGATTCGGCGATCAACGGCTCTAAAGGCTGGATATAGTTGAGATTGGCGACCACCACCGCCGTGGCGACCGCTAGTAATAAGACGTTAGATTTAGATAATGATGTTTTCACAAGCACGGTCCTTCCTTTCCCTGATCAAGCAACAGCAATCAAGGCGTCAGGACTTTCAAAGCGCATCGCGAGCCAATGATAAATGGGGTCCTGCCAGACATTTCCTGCCTGCAGCTGATCTCATTTATCTTCTCACAACCTGTAATCATCATGCAAATGCGAATGAAAACGGGTTATCACCGCCACAAATCAACTGCTGAAAACACCAACAAAGCAGCGACCACACCATTGATCAAGCGGAAATGCTGATGATAGAAGCGGTTGATCAATTGGCCGCCGCCAGTCCAAGCAAAGGTCCCAAGCGAGCCGATCACAACCATGACCACAAGCCGAATCGGCAAGGCGCTCATGAGCCCAGGCAGGCTGAAGGCGCCTAAGCCGGTGATGAAGTACAAATAACACTTGATATTGGTAAATTGCAGCAATAGTCCGGTGATGAAACTATCTGAATCAGCACCTTCATCGTTAGGCCGACTGATGGCCACATGATAAGCCAGATACAATAAGTACGCGGCGCCAATGACTTTCATCACGGTGATGAAAGTCGGGGTATGTTGCAGCCAATCGGCAAAAATCGCCGCGACGATGCCGATGATCGCCATGCCGCAAGCCATCCCTAAGTTTAAGCGAATGCTGCGCGACAAGCCGCGCGTTTGGCCAGAAACCATGGCCATGATGGTGTTGGGTCCAGGGGTGAATGACATAATCAAGACAAAAGTAAGAAAAACCAGCATAAGCAGCCTCCGGTGATCATTGCAGGTGCAATGAGTTAATAGCATGAGTGTAGTCGAAACTAATTGCAAATGCAACGACTTTTGCCACTTTTATCTGGCCGATAAAGCCGGTATAATCAAAGCGAGGTGAGCTTATGTTTGATGTGATCCGTGAAATTGGCGCTATCACGCGCTTGATCCAGACGAAAAGCAACGCCGAATTCCGCGCGGTGGGTTTGGACAATAATGCCTTCATTTACGTGATCCGTGCTTGTGAGCAGCCAGGAATGTTCATGGGCGAGTTGGCCGATTCAGTACAAATCGATCGCACCACCGCGTTTCGGACTTTGCAGAAAATGGTTACTGCCGGCTGGTTTGAATTGCGCCAAGACGAAAGTGACAAGCGATTGCGGCGCGTTTATCCCACTGCCAAAGCTCAAGCAATCTATCCGCGGCTGCACGCTTTTGAACAAGCACGCTCAGATCATTTGCTCAGCGGATTGTCAGCCAAAGAACGCGAGCAGCTCACGCGGTTGATTAAGAAGCTCAAAACCGAATCGTAAGCGTCGGCTGTACGCAAGAAAATAATAACAGGTCTCAAATCTCCCCAAACTAAGGGATGTTTGAGGCCTGTTTGGGTTTGAGCGGGCTTAATGCCAAATAAGCGGCGCTGGTTTGCATGGTGGCTTGATGAATGGCCAACAAGGTTTGTTCGGCCATGGCTGCAGTCACTGCTGGTTGGGCAAGCCAACTGGCAATGAAGCCGGCGATTGCCGCGGCCAAATATGCGGTGTTCAAGCGGTTGGTTGCGCTGTCGGCCACCTTGGACAAGGCGCGGTCGCCTGCCAATACCGTGGTTTCGATGACGTTGGTTAATTGTTTCTGGAAACTCCCATCGTCATTGGCCAATAAGACGGTCAGTGTTTGACGCTGTGCGGTGACGCCTTCAATGATGTTTTTGACGTATTGATGTTGGGTTTGGGTATCGATTTGCGCCAAATTCGTGGCAACCGGGCGAAAGGCATGGGCAATGGCGGCCAAAACTTCACCGATAATGTGATCTTGCAGCGCAGATAGATCCACATAGTGCTGATAGAAAGTGTTGCGGGCGCATTGCGCCACGGTGCACAATTGTCGCACCGTGATCGACTGGCAGGCATGTTCTGCCAGCAAGGTCAGATAGGCTTGTTTGAGATTTGCTTCAGTTTTGCGATAACGCAGATCATTCTTGTTCATTAATTTCTCCTTAACGGACATTATACCAGTTAAGTGACACTTAACGCACCGACAAGTCGATTTTGCCAGTTGAAGCTTGGTGTGGCGCTTTGTATAGTGGATGCAGATAATGAAAAGTGAGGAATCAATCATGAATCGAGTTGCGTCAATTTTAGGCATCAAGTATCCATTCGTCCAAGGGGCCATGTCTTGGCTGACTGACGCCAAATTCGTCGCCGCCGTCAGCAATGCTGGCGGCTTAGGCATTCTTGGGCCAAACGCCGGCCAGCACACCGTCACTGCCAGCGCCGATGAAACCGCTCAGCGCATGCGCCAGCAAGTCAAACAAGTCCAGCAGCTGACGGACAAGCCTTTTGCAGTGACCTTGATCGTAGCGGGCGGTGATCCGTCGATTTTTACCAAGAAGATCTTGGACGTTGTGATTGAAGAACATGTCCCAGTCGTGCTGCTGAATTCGCTTGGCGGCGTCTCCAGCGCGACTTATGGCGTGGATCCGGCCACCATGCAAACCCTTAAAGCGCACCATATTAAAACCATCGTCCGTTCCTTGCAGCCATCGATCGCCGATGCCAAAGCCGTTGAAGCACAAGGCGCCGACATATATGTTGCCACCGGCTTTGACGAAGGCGGCACCATGCCAGGTGGTGAAATCGGCTCTTTTGCCATCATGCCGATGATCGCAGATGCCGTGAAGCTTCCAGTCCTGCTGGCCGGCGGGATCGCTGATGCACGTACGGTTAATGCCGCTTTTGCCTTGGGTGCCGAAGGGGTGTATGTTGGCTCGCGGCTGATTCCCACGGTGGAAAATCCTGCCGCGCAAAACGTCAAGCAATTGATCATGGATGCGACTGCCGAAGATCTGACGTTGTTTCGCACGACGCCAGCTTACTATCGCTCCTTGCCAACAAAGCTGGTTGCGCAATTGGTTGATAACGACCAAACCTTGCCCAAGGCGCAGGCCCAACAAGCTAACGGCAAGTTAATGGGCGGCACCAGCGGAATGCGCTTAGGTATGCTGGATGGGGATTTTGAACATGGTTATGTGTCGGTTGGTACCGGCATCTCAATGGTGCATGCCATTGAACCAGTGCAGCAGGTGATCGACGCGATGATGCAAGATTATCACGATGCTAACAAGTAACGGTTTACCTTAAATTGCCGAAAAACGACCCAGTTGTCTGATGTATGCCAAGCATACATCAGACAACTGGGTCGTTTTGGCGTGCAGTCAATTCGGCAAGCGCTTGGTTTCACTCAAGTGTGGCAAAGTCTGCGCGGTTGCGCAATTTGATCAGCCAGCCGACCACTGCAATCGCCGCCAGCAGCACCAAGGTGGTGGGCAAACCGCGTTCAATGCCGAACGTTCCGCCATCCAGCCAAGTGTTGCCTAAAGGCGTCGAATGCAAGATCAAGCTGATATCTGACATCCCCGAAACCGACGTGCCAAATATGATCCCTTCTGCATAATTCCAAGCCATATGCATGCCGGCGCTGAGCCAGATGCCGCCAGACAGCAGGCGAAACAGCGACATCAACAGACCAAACAAGAAGATCCCAATGCCGGCGCGCCAGTCAAAACCCGGATTGCCCAGGTGTAAAAACATGAAGAACGCTGAGTTGCCAAGCACTGCCACTCCGACTCGGTGCTGTTTAAGCCAAAAGCCCATGATATAGCCGCGGCATAACAACTCTTCCAGCAGGGATTGCACCGCAAAAGCGAGGATGTACAACCCAATCAACAACCATTGTGTTGGCGCAAACACGACGCTCACTGCCAAGTCGCCGCCGAACCACACCACCGCCCAAATCAACGCGAATAGGCCAGTTCCTGTCGCGATGCCCACTGCATATTGGCTAAGTGCATGCCGTGTGATCCGCAGTCCAGTCAGCCAAGGCCGCTTGCGGTAAAGCAATATCATCACAAGCACCGCCACCCCTTCGCCGAACAAGCCGATCAGCGTTTGTGTATGCAAACTGGCGGTATCTTGAATTTCAACGATCGCCATGGGAATCTCAGACACCAGCGCCCAGCCAAATGCGATCAAATACACCAGCCAAAACATGCCCACGTTCCAAACCATCCCGTGTGGTCGGGTCATTACCATCACCTGCTTTCTATGTCGCCATTCTAGCACAGGCAAGCGTCGCTTAAAGCCAGCTTACAAAAATGTTAGCTCGCACTTGCTGGCGACGGCTCAGGCTGGTTTGTGCTATTGTATGAAAGGTGATTTGAGGAGGACTTTTATGAAACATCTGCATTATTGGCCGATTGCGGTTGTGCTTGGAATCGCCGCGGTGGCTGCCGGCGGTTTTGTATACCACCGCACCCAGGTTTTAGACGGCACGAATACGCAAGCGGCGATGACTTCGCAAAAGACGTTTTACCACCAGCTTACCAAACAATATCCGCAACTTAAAACCGCGATCGATCACGATGCCAAACCAGACACCTATGTGATCCCAGGATTGCTGCACACGAAAACCTTGACCTTGCAAGGCGGCCAGGTTGGCACCAGTTCGACCATGGATCCGCAAGGCTTGGCCATCACGCCGCAATACGTGGTGATTTCTGCATACAGTCGTGATCAGAAATACCACTCGGTGATGTATTTCTTGAATAAACACACTGGCCGCATGGTCAAACAATTGGTGTTGCCTGGCCGCTCACATGCCGGCGGCTTGGCATATGATCCTGTCAGCAAGCGGCTGTGGGTCACCACTGAAACTGCCAGCAAAGTCGCTTCACTTTCAGCGTACGATGCCAGCACCTGGCAGCAAGCAGACTTTGCCAAAAATCATCACGCCACCGCATTTGACCACGTGCTGCCGATGCCTAGTGTTAAACGCGCGTCGTTTATTACCTATCACCACAACGCGCTATATCTGGGCTTTTTTGACCGCAATGCCCAAGGCAATTTCTTGGCGCTGCCTTTGACTGTGCGCGGTATGCCGACTAACCATGGCGGGCATAACATTGTGTTGCGCGGGGATAACCATCCAGGCCATTACAGCACTTCCAAGCGGTTGCAAGGGGCGACGTTTTATCATGGTCAGCTGTTATTTTCTCAATCATATGGCATTAAGCCTTCGCATTTGTTGGCGTTTGACAACGACGGGCAGCGCACTTGGCTGGATTTTGACGGGGATGACACCATTAACAATGTCACCATGCCGCCGTATATGGAACAAATCGTCGCCGATGGAGAAGACTTGTATGTACTGTTTGAGTCGGCGTCTGCTAAGTATCGCAAGGCCGATTTGGAATTTCATGCCGATCGGGTCGTGAAACTCGATCTTGGTGCCTTGTTGCATTGACCACAAAAGCGGCGGGACTTCACAAATTTTGTGAAGTCTCGCCGCTTGATTTAGTTTCAGTGAAACTGCGTCTGCCGAAACCATTTTTCAACGGATCCCCAGCAACAAGGGTGCATGCACAACGCCAAGCCGCTGACAATTTCGTTGAACACCGCAGCGCCAGGCGTATTTAACCGGTTGAGGCGTGATTTGCTGACCCGCGAGTCAGCCGCCTTGAGAATATTCGATGCAGGTATAAATCAGGGATGCAGTGGGTTTGATTTGGCCATTGATCACTAGCGGTGAAACACTGAGCTGGTAGTGACTGGTTGCCACCACATCCACTGGTTGATAAGTTGGTGAAGTATTGACCACGATGATCTGATAGCTGCCAGCTGTTAGATCATGGTGTAATTTATATACTGCACCGGCTTGAACCAAGTGGTATTGATGATGGTTGTTGCGGTTAAGCAAGCTGACTTGGACATGGGCATGGGCGTGGATCTGCACCGAAAAATAATTCGCTCGGTCATTTAGCGTCACGTTTTGTTGCAATACCGTGTGCGCGGTGATCGCAGTCGGTTTTGCGTGGTATTGCGTCGATAGTTGACTGCGCTGAGCAGCCACCACGTGATTGACCAGCTTAGGGCGCATCGCAGGCAAGGCGATAAACGCCCATAACCCGGCCAATGCTGCAAGCGGCAGCAGTTTAGTCCTTCTGACAACGGCAACGCGCTTGGCTGGCGCGGGCAAGGTAGCCACAACCAACCACACCAGCGGCAACAGCACTTGCCCATAGCGGGCTTCAGCTTCCCATAACAAGGTATGAAAAGCCAAGTAGCCTAAAGCCAGCAAAATCGCCAACAAGGCTGAAACGGCTTGAGGCTGGCGCCAATTTGGCCGCCAGATCAACAAGCGCATGCCCAGCATCACCCATAATGTCCAAGTGGCAATGGTGTAGCTGATCTTGGTCAGGGCTTGCCAAGTTGCGACATGCGCTTGATACCAGCCAGGCGCCGCGCGGAAGCCGCCGTTATACCAATTCTGAATGCCTTGCACATTCAACAGCACAATGAGTTTATTCACCCACAGCTTGATGAGGCCAAAGAAGCCGAGGTGTTTGATCCGCGCGCGGATCAACTTGCGATCGTATTGCTGACGGGCGGCTTTGTTGGGTAAGGCAATGGCGTGTTGCACATCTTGCGGTGCGTATTTGCCGTGGGTTTGAGAATTGAACCCAACCAGCATCCAGTTGGTGATCGGAAAGGCATACGCGTCATTTGGCGTGTAGCGGCTGAGCTGATTGATCTCCTTGGCTGCCGGCAGACTCAAGGCAAAACCCGTGCATACCAGCAGGATCGGCAGCGTTAATTTCAGCGGTTTAAGCATGTGCTTGCCTGCCAGCATTAAGCCGATGATCAGCACTGCCGGCAACAACACGATCAAGTTGGCCTTGATCAATGCTCCAAGCAGCACTGCCAAGACTAAACCAGCGCCGCTGATGACGCGCTTGAGCCGCGTTTTGGCGGGCCAATGCCAGAATATGCGCATGATGATCAACAAGATCAGCATCGTCGGCAGATCCGAATAAAACACCTGTAAATAATACGTGTAGGCAAAAGGCGTGCCAGCGCAAAAGACAAACACGCCGACCAATAAGCTTTTGCGTTTGGCAAATTGCCAAACGGTAGTTAACAATAAGCCGATGAAGCCATCCAGCAGCGCCATGTTTAACAAATTCACCGCAGCGTTGGTGGATAAGCCCACCAATTGGGTGAGCCGCAGCCACAACGACAAGAAATACGCCAGCGGCACATTGTTGACGTAGCGCCAGAAATACGTGGTATTCCAAGTGTAGTGGCCGGCAGCCATCAAGTCGGCTTGGGCCAAGACGCGATACGGATCATGATACACACTGACTGGCATCATGGTGACAATGAGCAGCTGAATGATCACCATCACCAAGCAGCCGATGACGATTCCAAAGCCTAGCGTCTTAATCGGCAAGGCTTCGATGCGCGGGGCCAACAAACGACATCCCAACAGCGCCAGTCAAGTGCCGAACATAACCACCAAAGCACTGGAAGCTTGCGGCAAATTGCCTAACATGCCGATGGCTAAACACACCACCAACAGCACCGCCAAGCCGGACGGCATCGCTTTATGCAGCATAAGCACCACCTATTCTAAGATCGTTTGAATGGTATAGCGCGGCCGGTGTTTGGCTTCGGTGGTCAGCTTGCCGATATATTCACCAAGCACGCCTAAGCTGATCATTTGCACACCGCCGATAAACCATAATGACACCATCAAAGAAGACCAGCCATGTACCGTTAACCCTAACAGTTTCATGATCACGGCATAGCCAACCATCCCCAAAGCCAGCAAGCACGCGACAGTTCCAAGCAGTAAGATCAAGCGCACCGGCGCGATGGTCAAGCTGGTGATCCCATCCCAAGCAAATGCCAGCATTTTCTTCAGCGGGTACTTGGACTCGCCAGCCAAGCGCGGCGTGCGCTTGTAGTACACCGCATCGGTGTGAAAGCCGAGTTTCGGGATCAAGCCGCGCAGGAAAATATTGCGTTCAGAATACGTCAACAACGTCGTCACAGCGCGCTTTGACAGCAAGCGAAAGTCGGCGTGGTTGGGGATCAGCTGCACGCCTAGCAGGCCTAACAATTTATAGAAGCTGTTAGCGGTGGTGCGCTTGAACCAACTGTCAGTATCGCGGTTGTTGCGCACGCCGTAAACAATATCGGCGCCGTTGGCATATTTGGTCACCATTTCAGCGATCTTGGTGGGGTCATCTTGCAAATCGGCATCAATGGTCACGATCATATCTGCGGTTTTCACCGCTTCTTGCATGCCGGCGATCAAGGCAAATTGGTGCCCGAAATTCCGCGAGAAGCGCAAGCCATGGACCCGAGAATTAGCTTGGTGGAGTTTCTCGATCAAAGCCCAGGTATGGTCCGTAGAACCGTCGTCAACGATCAAGAGATCAGCTCGCGGCAGAAAGTCGTTGGTTTGCGCAATTTGGTCTTCAATGGCCAAGAGTTTGTGGATCGATGAGGTCAACACCTGCTCTTCATTGTAGGCAGGGACTACGATCGTTAATTTCTGAGTATTCATAAGCTTTGGATCCTTTCTGGAATCATCCGGCGCAAGCCAGTTTGCACTGCGGTGGCATAAGGGGTGATCACCAACCAATAGCCGAGCGCTAACAGCACACTGCCTAAAACGTCACTGGCGTAGTGATCGCGCAAATACACGCGCGAAATGGCCACTAAGCTGGTCCAAACGATGCCTAACAACACGGCGACAAGTTGCAGCTCTTGATTGTCAAGCAGCGGCAAGCCCAACATCAACAGGCTCGCCACCAACAACACTGTGCAAAATGTATGGCCGCTGGGAAAGCTGTAGCCTGAGTCAGCCACCAGCTGATGCAGCGGACGCAAGCGGGCCACGAGTTGTTTGAAACCTTCTGCAAGCGTTGAGCCGATTAATTGCACGCCGCCGATCCACACGGCCAAACACAAGTCACGCCGATGCCACAACCAGCCGCACAACAGCGCCGTGAGTCCCAACACCAGCGCCGGGCTGGCCAAAGTGCCAATCACTTTAAAGAGCACCGTGTTTGGTGCGGTGACGGCTTTGCTGGCCAAGCGGCTAAACGCAGCATCGAAAGTATGCAGCCAAGGCGCTTGGGTGTGGACGCTTAAGGCCAAAGCCAAAAACATGACCAACAGTCCCAGCCCTAAGCTTTGTTGGATCTTAGTCTTCATCAGGGACGCCTCCGCGTTTTCTTAGGACAGCCACTGCCGCTGGCAAGAGTGAAATAGCAACAATTGCAAACATGATCAAAGAAAAATGTGCTTTGACTAAAGCGATGTTGCCAAAACAATAACCGCAGCCTAAAGCCGCCAAGACCCAAGTCAAGCCACCAAGCACGTTGTAAGGCACGAAAGCTTGATACCGCATGCGGCTAAAGCCGGCGGTAAACGGGACGAAGGTGCGAATGATCGGCATAAAGCGGCCTAAGAAAATTGCGGCTTTCCCATATTTGGCAAAGAAGCGTTGCGCACGGGTGAGGTATTGCCGCCGGATCAGCCGGCGCCATTTCTGATTGCGCGTCAGATAACTCCCAAAGTGTTTGCCGATTTCAAAGTTCAAAGCGTCGCCTAGAATCGCAGCACTGCTTAATATCACCAGCAGCAGCCAGATATTCAGATGGTTTAACGCAGCCAATGACCCGCATAAAAACAGCAGCGAGTCGCCAGGCAAGAAAGGCAAGATCACGATGCCGGTTTCGATGAAGATCAAGGCAAATAAGCCGATATAAATCAGGTTGCCGAATTGGTTGAGCCATTGTGGCAAGAGCTGACTGAGATCAGGGATCAAAGTCGTGAGCATGAGTACAAACATACCAGATCCTCCTTTGAGTTGATGATGGCTTAAGCATAAGCGCCAACCCGTGAGGCGCCCACTTATGAAAACTAAGCCAAAACTCAAGATTCTTCAGATAGTGAAAGCTGCACCGCGCTATACTGGGGTTCTTTTCTGAAAAATATTCAGATGACGCTGACTTTTGCTCACAAAAAAATTTTTAACGCAAAAAAATAACTGAGCCTCGCGTCAGATGCGGCGAGCTCAGTTTATCGATAGTTATTGTGGCGGCAGAATCAATGAGAATACCGTGCCTTGCGGTTGCTGGTCAGCCACGGTTAACTGGCTGTTGGTCAGCTTGGCCAATTGCGCAGCGATCGCCAAGCCAAGCCCAGTCCCAGGCACGCTGCCGCGCACATCTGCGCCGCGGTAGAAGCGCTCGAAAATATGCGCTTTATCTTCTTGCCGGATGCCGGCGCCTTGGTCGCTCACGGCGATCACCGGGGCCCCTTGCTCGTTTAGCGCTAAGCTGACGGTGATTTGACTAGTGGCAGGGGAATATTTGGCGGCGTTGGTCAGCAGGTTCAACACGATTTGTTCCAAGGCGCTTTGATTACTCAAGGCTTTGAGCCCAGGCGTGAACTTGGTGATGACGGTTTGTGAAAATGTCTCGTCGAGCTTCTGGATGATGTGAGCCAAACTGGTTGAAAGATCCAATTCTTCCAGATCCAGCGCCAGTCGATCAGCGCGGGACAATTGCAGCAGCTCATCGATCAATTGCTGCATTTGACGGGATTCTTCGGTGATATAGCGCACCGATTTGGCAATGATTTCCGGATGCGCTTGACCGTGGCGTTCGATCAATTGCGAATGACTGCGGATGGTGGCAATCGGGGTGCGCAGTTCATGTGCCGCATTCATGACAAAGAGTTTCTGTTGTTCTTGGCGATCTGAAAGCATGCCTAACAATTCATTGAAGTGCTGAGCCAGTTCGCTCACTTCGCTGGGCTGGCTGGGCACCGGCAACTGCATGGCGTCAGGTTCTTTGGCAGAGGCGATCATTTGCGTGGTGTGTGATAAATCGGTCAAAGGATCGGTCAATCGCTTGACCAAACGCTGAATATATAATGGGGCCAGGACCAATGTCATCAACAATAACAACCCAGTGACTTCCATCACCCGCCCTAACACTGCCAATTGGGGATTCATACTTTGCCAAAGCGTGTAATAGATCCCTCTGGAATGGACAAGCCGGTGGTACAAAAAGCCGATTTTTGGTCGATAATAGACGTGTTTAAGCAGCGGGATCTTAATCGGGGCGACTTGAAGAATGTTCTTGGTATGCGGGGATAAGTAGCGCTTGATCTTGGCGTCTTGACGTTTGTTGTGGACCATCACGTAGCTGGCACTGGTGTCCAGCGTGCTGTTGCGCCGCCAGTCTTCCCAGTCGTCGTTGCCGTCGATAACCGCGTTCTTGAGGCTGGAGGTAATATGGTCGGTGGTGATGCTGACTTCTTCCAACAGCTGATGACCCACGGCAAACACGATCAGAAGTCCTAATGACACTGTCACGACGATGATCATCATGATCAAGCTGCGCAACATAATGGCTGCGCTGGATTGCTTGTGTTTAACCATGGCTTACTCCGCTTGAACGTGTTGTGACAGCATGTAGCCAACGCCGCGCACCGTGTGGATCAATTTGCCGCCAGGGCGATCGGCATCAAGTTTGCTGCGTAAATTGCGCACATAAACATCCAAAATATTGGGTTGCCCGTCAAAGTCCACGCCCCACACTTCATCCAGTAATTCTTCTCTGGAACAAGGCTGATTCTGATTGGCGATCAACGCCACCAACAGTTCATACTCGCGTTGGGTCAAAGGAATGATCTCACCGCCGCGCGTGACGCGCTTGGTATCGGTGTTGACCATCAAGTCTGCGGCAGTATAAGTGGTTGCAGTACTGGCAGCCGGTTGGCTATGGCGCAAGGCGACTTCGATACGGGCCAGAAGCTCTTCCATTTCAAAAGGCTTGGTCACGTAATCATCCGCCCCGCCAGTCAACCCAGCCACTTTGTCACCAATGTAATCGCGGGCGGTGAGCATGATGATCGGGATCTGACTGGTTTTGCGGATCTTACGCAAGACGCTGAAGCCATCTAGGCGTGGCAACATCCAGTCGAGAATGATCAGATCCAATACCGGTTCGTTTTCGTGAAACATCTGCAAGGCTTCCAGGCCGTCTTTGGCACAAAGCACCTTGAAGTCTTCCAATTCGAATTCGGTGGTTAATGAATCCGCCAAACCTGCTTCATCTTCGACTAATAGTAACGTTGTTTTCAACAGAATCTTCCTCCAGTGTGCATGGTTGCTTGCTGAATCATGGTAAGTATTGCTGCAATCAGTGTGCCACGCCAAGGCATTGATGTAAAGAAAGGTGAAAATGGCCGCACAGCTGGGGGTGATGGCATCCTGCGGCTTGGTACGTTATAATCATCACTAGTGTAAACAGCGTGCGGCGCAAATTTTTGCGCCGCTTGTGCGGTTGCCATGCGTCAATGAAACTGCGTGGCGGCAGCGCGATCAATAATCCCTAAGCACTTTTAGCAAAGGGATCAAAGGAGTTTTTAAATCATGGCAAATTTAAACTGGTTTCCCGGGCACATGGCCAAAGCCCGCAACCAAGTACAAGAAAAACTTAAACTCGTCGATGTCGTCATCGAAGTTACCGACGCGCGGACCCCTGAAGCCAGCCGCAATCCGATGATGAACGAAATCGTCAAGAACAAGCCGCGCATCATGGTGTTAAACAAACAAGATCTCGCCGATCCGGAATTGACCAAGCAATGGGTCGCTTATTACCAAGGCCAAGGGTTTGCGGCTTTGGCCATCGATGCCCAACACGCCAAGCGGCTCAATCAGATCCCGGCGCTCGCCAAAGAATTAATGGCCGCCAAAATCGCCAAGCAAAAGGCGCGCGGCATCAGGAATCCGGCGATTCGTGCCATGTGTATCGGCATCCCCAACGTCGGCAAATCCACGATCTTAAACCGCTTGATCAAAAAGAACGTCGCTGTTACCGGCAATCGGCCTGGGGTCACCAAGAACCAGCAATGGCTCAAAGCTGACGAAACGTTCCAAGTCTTAGATACCCCTGGGATCTTGTGGCCGAAGTTTGAAGATGAAACAATCGGCAAGAAATTGGCGCTGACTGGTGCGATCGCCGATTCCGTTTATCAAGAAGATATCGTGGGGATGTTTGGTTTGCACTTCTTCCGCAGCCATTACACCGAGGCGTTTCGGCGGGCATACGGGCTCAACGCAGCCGATTTGGCGTTGTCTGATGCTGATTTGATGGTGCATCTCACTTCCAAAAACGGCTTTGGTGATGATTACAACCGCATGGCCGAGCGGATCATTTTCGATGCGCGGCAAGGCAAAATGGGCCGTTATACCTTAGAGTCACCAAACGAGGCACAAAATGGCGTCACTGAATGAATTAAAACAAGCATTAACTGCAAGTCCAGTTGATCAAGCGCTGTTGGAGCAATTGGCTGCAGATCCGCGCGTTGGCGCCAAGCGCTTGTTGGCCAGCTATGAACGGCGCCAAGCCCGCTTGGAAGCAGAAGCCTTAGCTTTAAATTACCGCACGCGCTTTGAGCGTGAACTGTGGCCGCGATACTTGCACATTGCAGGTATCGATGAAGTTGGCCGCGGGCCATTGGCCGGGCCGGTGGTGACAGCGGCGGTGATCTTGCCGCAAGGGTGCACCTTGGATGTCAACGACTCCAAGCAGTTGAGCAAACATCAGCGAGAAGCGTTGTTTCCGCAAATCATTGAACAAGCGGTGGCAGTGAGCTTAGGCGTCGCTGACAACAACGAAATTGATCAAGAAAATATTTACCACGCTACCGAATTGGCCATGGGGCGAGCGGTGGCGAGTTTACGGGTGCAGCCAGACTTCTTGTTGGTTGATGCCATGACGATCCCAAGTGCTGTGCCGCAGCGCAAGTTGATCAAAGGCGATGCCAACAGCATCAACATTGCCGCAGCCAGCATCGTGGCCAAGGTGGTGCGAGACGGGTTGATGACCATGTATGATCAGATTTATCCCGGCTACGACTTTGCAGACAACATGGGTTACGGCACGCCAAAGCACTTGGCGGGTTTGGCCGAATTTGGGGTCACGCCGATCCATCGCATGAGTTTTGCGCCGGTGCGGGAAGCCGCCATGAATTAACCTCAATAATCGCGTATGACTATCATGAAGGCATACTCACAAGGAGGGTCGGATGATGTTGATACGTGATTTTTTATTTTATTGGCAAGTCAGACATTATGATTCAAGCGCCAACACCCGCGCGGCTGCTTGGCGCATCTTACAGCATCAAGCGCCTGATGCTCAACTAAAGCCCCAGCTGCTGCCTGATGCCATGCAAGCCAGCTTGCAAGATGAGACCCATTTGGCCCAAGCCCGGGCGGCTTGGGGTAAGACGCCTTTCATCACGCGCTTGGATGCGGACTATCCTAAGCGCTTGGCCGAAGCTTATGCACCGCCTGCGGTGTTATTTTATCAAGGCGACTTGACGCTGTTGCACACGTTGAATCTTGCCGTAGTTGGGGCCAGGCAAGCCACGGCTTATACCAGCCAAGCGCTGACGCAATTAGGCGCAGCACTTGCGCAAATCACGGTGGTATCTGGACTGGCCAGTGGTGCCGACAGCATGGCGCACCGCTTTGCGATCAGCCATCACTTTCCCACGATTGCTGTGATTGCTACCGGATTAGATCAGGTGTATCCGCCGGCCCATGATGACTTGCAACAATGGATCAGCCAACACGGTTTGGTGTTAAGTGAATATCCGCCAGGGGTTGCGCCGACGCGGCGGCATTTTGTTGAGCGCAACCGCATCATTGCCGGGTTGTGTCATGGTTTGTTGGTGACTGAAGCGGCGATGCATTCTGGCAGCTTGATCACGGCCAACTTGGCTTTACAAAACAACCGCGAAGTCTTTGCCTTGCCTGGGCCCATTACCGCGCCATTAGCCGCTGGCAGCAACGCCTTGTTGCAAGCTGGGGCCAAGTTGATCGCAAGCGGGGCAGATATAATGGAAGAAATTAATTATTACTGGTAAGTGTGCCGACTTTAGGGACTTTTGCCAAGCGCTTGAAGCAGGCAGGCGGCGGGTTAAGCAAATGCGCTTGGCGGGGCTTGGAGATTTTTGATTTGACAAAGCTTTGCGGCATAGAATATGATAGCTTGTGTTTTCGAGCATTCCGCTCAGTGAAAGGAGGGCGAACATGACCGCCAAGAATTTGGTTATCGTGGAATCGCCAGCAAAAGCTAAAACCATCGAGAAATACCTGGGCCGCAACTACAAAGTCGTTGCCAGCCTTGGCCATATCCGTGACCTCCCGAAAAGTCAAATGGGTATCGATTTTGACAATAATTACGAACCTAAGTATATTTCCATCCGCGGCAAAGGCGATGTCATCAAGGACTTAAAGAAGAACGCCAAGAAAGCCGAGCATATCTACCTGGCAGCCGATCCGGATCGTGAAGGGGAAGCCATTGCGTGGCATGTCAGCCACATCTTGGACCTTGATCCCAAAGGCAAGAATCGTGTGGTGTTCAACGAAATCACCAAAGATGCCGTTAAGAATGCCTTCAAAACCCCGCGCAGCATCGATATGAATTTAGTTGATGCCCAACAAGCCCGCCGGGTGTTGGATCGGGTCGTGGGCTATTCGATTTCGCCGCTGTTGTGGAAGAAGGTCAAGAAAGGCCTGTCTGCCGGCCGCGTGCAGTCGGTGGCGTTAAAGCTGATCATCGACCGGGAAAAGGCCATTCGTGAATTTGTTCCTGAAGAATATTGGACATTAGACGCTGAGTTCAAGAAAGGCCGCAGCGCCAAATTTGGTGCCAGCTTCTATGGCCTTAACAATAAGAAAATGGCGCTGAAAGACAACGACGCTGTCCAAGCGGTACTTAAGCAAATCGATCGCAAAGCGCCTTTTGATGTCACCAAAGTCGTCAAGAAAGAACGCAAGCGCTATCCTGCACCGCCATTTACCACCAGTTCGCTGCAACAAGAAGCCAACCGTAAGTTGAACTTCCGCACCCGCAAAACCATGATGTTGGCCCAGCAGCTGTATGAAGGGATCAACTTAGGCGGCAAGCTTGGTACAGTGGGCTTGATCACTTATATGCGGACTGATTCAACGCGTGTGTCTAATGTGGCCAAAACTGAAACCTCGCAGTTTATTCATGACCAATATGGCGAAGCCTACGCGGCGGTGAAGATCCGTCAAGGCAAGTTGCAAGAAGGCGCCCAAGACGCCCATGAAGCGATCCGGCCCACCAGCACCTTGCGCACGCCGGAAAGTTTAGCCAGCGTCTTAGACAAAGACCAAATGAAGCTGTACCGCTTGATTTGGAGCCGCTTTGTGGCCAGCGAAATGACGCCGGCTGTGATGGACACTGTGGCGGTGACCATCGAACAAAACGGGGCCACTTTCCGCGCTAACGGCAGCCAAACCAAATTCCCCGGCTTCACCACGCTGTATGTTTCCAGCCGTGAACAAGATGAAAAAGACAACCTTTTGCCTGATTTGGCAGTCGGCGATGCGCTGACTTTGGTCAAAACCGATCCGGCGCAGCATTTCACCCAACCGCCGGCACGCTATTCTGAAGCGAACTTAGTCAAAGCCTTGGAAGAAAACGGGGTCGGTCGGCCGTCGACATATGCGCCAACCATTGAAACCATTCAAAAGCGTTATTACGTTAAGCTTAACGCGCGGCGCTTTGAGCCGACAGAACTCGGCGAAATCGTCGACAACTTGATCACCGAATTCTTCCCAGATATCGTCAACATCAAGTTCACTGCATCTGTTGAAGAAGAACTTGATAGTATTGAAGCAGGCAAGATGCAATGGACCAAGGTCATTGATGACTTCTATCATCCCTTCAAGAAGGAACTTGAACACGCTGAAGAAGGCATTCAGAAGATCCAGATCAAAGACGAACCAGCCGGCTTCAACTGTGACATTTGCGGCGCGCCAATGGTCGTTAAATTAGGCCGTTATGGCAAGTTCTATGCTTGCTCGCGTTTTCCAGATTGCCGCAACACCAAGGCAATCGTTAAAGAAATCGGCGTGGTTTGTCCGAAGTGTCACAAAGGCCAAATCGTGGAGCGCAAATCCAAGAAAAACCGGGTCTTTTATGGCTGTGATCGCTATCCAGCTTGTGATTTTGTTTCATGGGACAAGCCAGTCGGCCGTGATTGTCCAAAGTGCGGGCACTTCTTGATCGAAAAGAAGTCCAAAGCCGGCACCCAGGTGCAATGCCCGAATGGCGACTATTCAGAAGCCATGCAGAAATAATGTTTCTAATCAGGGACCGTCGTGCGGCGTGCCCCTGATTTTAGCCAGATAAAGAAAGCGCTTAATGCGCAACGGAGGTCCTCATATGCCTGTAGTTAATGTGATCGGCGCCGGATTAGCCGGCAGTGAAGCCGCCTGGCAAATCGCCCAAGCCGGCGTGGCGGTGAACTTATATGAAATGCGGCCGGTGGCCACCACCCCGGCGCATCATACCGCGGACTTTGCTGAGTTGGTATGCACCAATTCGCTGCGCGCCAATCAAATCTCCAATGCCGTGGGCTTGTTGAAAGAAGAAATGCGCCACTTAAACTCAGTGATCATGACCGCTGCAGATGCCACGGCGGTACCGGCAGGCGGTGCTTTGGCGGTGGATCGGGAAACTTTCTCGCAAACGGTGACGCAAAAATTGCGTCAACATCCAAACATCACCGTGATCAATGAAGAACTCAATCAGATCCCTGCAGGTATCACCGTGGTGGCCACCGGGCCGCTGACTGCCGATGCGCTGGCTGAACAAATCGCAGCGCTTAACGGCACAGAAGGCTTACATTTCTTTGATGCGGCTGCACCGATCATTGATGCCAATTCGATCGACATGGACATTGTTTACAAAAAGTCGCGTTATGACAAAGGCGACGCCGCTTATCTCAACTGTCCCATGACCAAAGATGAGTTTATGACGTTCTGGCAAGCGCTCGTCAACGCCGAAGTCGCAAAAGGCCACGGCTTTGAAGATTTAACCGTGTTTGAAGGCTGCATGCCCATTGAAGTCATGGCCCAACGCGGCGTGCAAACCATGCTGTTTGGACCGCTGAAGCCGGTGGGCTTGGCAGATCCGCGCACCGGGCGCGATCCTTATGCGGTGGTGCAATTGCGCCAAGACAATGCGGCAGCATCGTTGTATAACATTGTCGGCTTTCAAACGCATTTGAAGTGGGGTGAGCAAAAGCGCGTCTTCAGCTTGATCCCAGGGCTTGAGCATTTAGACATCGTGCGCTACGGCGTGATGCATCGCAATACTTACATGAACTCACCGCAAGTCTTGCTGCCAACTTACGAAAGCCAAAAGCGCCCCCAATCGTTTTTTGCCGGGCAAATGACTGGGGTGGAAGGCTATGTTGAATCAGCCGCCAGCGGCTTAGTCGCTGGCATCAATGCTGCGCGCATGGCCCAAGGTCAGGACTTATTGACGTTTCCTAAGCAAACCCAAATCGGCGCCATGGCTGAATACATCACCCATGCCAGTCCGCAGCATTTCCAGCCGATGAATGCCAACTTCGGCATCATGCCAGGGCTGCCTGGCCGCATCAAGAACAAGCTGGAACGCAATACGGCAATCGCCCAGCGCGCGTTGACCACGCTGGATGCGTTTATGGCCCAAGTTTAAGCCGCAACTTTAACCCTGCACAGCCGCGATGGCGGTTATGCAGGGTTTTATTGAGATCAGTAGGCGTTTCTTGGTGTTCTTGTGAAAATGTGTTAAGGTATTTTCGGGAGGTAAGCGCATGCAGGTCATTGATCAATTTCTCCAATACCTTCTGGTGGAGCGGCATTATTCCGGCGAAACCAAGAAGGCGTATCAAGAAGATATTAACGACTTTGTGCAGTTTCTATCGGCCAACGGCGGCTTTGAGAATTTCGCTTCAGTTGACCAGCTGGATGTGGCCACATATTTGACGGCGCTTAGCGAGCGACACTTGGCGCGCAGCACGGTTTCACGCAAGTTGTCATCGCTGCGCAGCTTCTATCGCTACTTGATCCGCATGAACTTGGCCAAAACCAATCCCTTCGAATTAGTCGAAACGCGCAAGAGCCACCATCATTTACCGGATTTCTTCTACGAACCGGAAATCACGGCGCTGTTTGCCACCGTTGACGGCAAGACGCCGTTGGATCAGCGCAATCGGGCGCTGCTTGAGGTGTTGTATGGCACGGGCATTCGAGTGAGTGAATGTGCGAACTTGACGCTTAATCAAATCGACTTTGATTTGGAATTGTTGTTGGTGCATGGCAAAGGCAACAAAGACCGCTACGTGCCTTTTGGCAGCAAGTGCCAAGAAGCGCTGCATATTTACTTAGCTGACGGGCGGCAGACGTTAATGGCCAAGCTTGATCAAGTCCATGACCGCTTGTTTGTCAACCAACATGGCAAGCCCTTAACGTCGCGCGGTATCGAATACATCTTGGATCAATTGATTCAAAAAACCAGCCTGACGTCTGGCATCCATCCCCATATGCTGCGGCATTCTTTTGCCACTCATTTGCTGGATCACGGCGCCGATTTGCGCTCGGTGCAGCTGTTGTTGGGCCATGAAAGTCTGTCAACGACTCAGATCTATACGCATATGACCACTGAACACTTAAAGTCCGATTACATGAAGTACTTCCCTAAACACAATTAAGCCTCAAGTCTGATGCATATGACAGCTTGTCACGTTAGACTGGTACCATTAACCGAATAAAGGAGCACACAATGACAACAATCGCAGCAGTACGTAAAAACGGCAAAACTGCCATCGCCGGGGATGGCCAAGTCACCCTAGGCGAGAAAGTGATCATGAAAGGCAATGCGCAAAAAGTGCGGCGCATTTTTAACAACAAAGTCGTGATCGGCTTTGCTGGCGGCGTCGCTGACGCCTTCACCTTACAAGACTGGTTTGAAAAGAAACTCGAAGCCCATGCCGGCAATTTGCGGCGCGCCGCAGTCGCTTTGGCCCAAGACTGGCGCAAAGACCCGACGCTGCAGAAACTTGAAGCGATGATGATCGTGATGGATGAACACGACTTGCTGCTGGTTTCAGGCTCTGGGGAAGTGATCGATCCTGATGACGATGTGGTGGCCATTGGCTCTGGCGGCAACTACGCGCAAGCTGCCGCGATGGCGATGATCCAACACACCGACATGGCGGCGGTTGATATCGCCCATGCCGCGATTGATATCGCCGCTTCCATCGACATTTTCACCAACCACAACATCATTACCGAAAGCTTCGACTGAGCAGAAACAAGGAGACATTATGGTCAAAACACCTAAAGAAATCGTCGCCGAACTCGACGCGTATGTCATCGGTCAAGATGACGCCAAGCGCGCCGTGGCCGTGGCGTTATATAACCGCTATCGCCGCATGCAATTGTCAGACGACATGCAGCGCGAAATCACCCCTAAGAACTTATTGATGATCGGGCCTACCGGGGTCGGGAAAACTGAAATTGCCCGGCGTTTGGCGAAAGTCGTCAACGCCCCATTCGTCAAAGTTGAAGCCACCAAGTTCACCGAAGTCGGCTATGTCGGCCGCGATGTGGAATCGATGGTGCGCGACTTGGCTGATGTGGCTGTAGCTATGGAAGAAGAACGCCAATTCGCCCAAGTGCGTGATCGCGCCCGCCGCCAAGCCGACAAGCGCTTAGTCAAGCTCTTGGTGCCAGCCATTAAGAAAGAAAAGAAGAACACTAACCCGATGGCTGACATGATGAGCATGCTGCAAGGTTTGCAAAACGGCAATGTGCCAACGCCAGCCCAAGATGAAGGCGAAGTGACTGACGAAGTGCGCAACCAGCGCTTAAGTGTCGCCGAACAACTGGAAAAAGGGCTCTTAGAAGATCAAGAACTCACGGTGACTGTTGCCGATGCCAAGAAACAAAGCGGCATGAACGATATGTATGGCCAAATGGGCATTGATCTAGGCGATATGCTAGGCAACATGATGCCGCAAAAGAAAGTCCAGCGCACCATGACTGTTAAAGAAGCCCGCGAGATCTTCATCCGTGAAGAATCTGATAAATTGGTTAATCATGCCGATATTTATCATGACGCGATCCAGTCGGCTGAAAACAACGGCATTATTTTCATCGACGAAATCGATAAAATCGCCGCCGGAGACAAGAAGACTTCCGGGGAAGTTTCCAGAGAAGGCGTGCAGCGCGATATCTTGCCGATTGTCGAAGGCTCGCAGGTCAACACCAAATACGGTCCATTAAGCACCGATCACGTGCTGTTTATCGGCTCAGGCGCCTTTGCCACAGCCAAGCCCAGCGACTTGATTCCAGAGCTGCAAGGACGCTTTCCGATTCGCGTGGAATTGAATGATTTGACCCAAGAAGATTTCGTTAGGATCTTGACGGAACCGGATAATGCGCTGGTTAAGCAATACATTGCGCTGATCGGCACCGACGGCGTGCATGTGACCTTCACCAAAGAAGCTATCGAAAAAATCGCGGCAATCGCCATCCGCGTCAATCGCGACACCGACAACATCGGCGCGCGGCGGCTGGCGACGATTCTGGAGAAGCTGCTGGAAGATGTTTTATATGAAGGCCCAGATATGCAAATGGGCGATATCACCGTCACTGAGCAATATGTCGACAACAAGATCGGCAATATCGCAGCTGACAAAGACATGACTCGCTTCATCTTGTAAGCAATCAGGGTAGAAAACTGTAAAGGAAGTCCGATTATGGCACAAATTCTGAAGAATGATTTTCTCACGGTCACCATCAGTGAGCACGGGGCAGAAGTCCAAAGCATCATCAACAACCACACCAATCAAGAATACACTTGGCAAGCGGATCCTCAAGTTTGGAAGCGTCACGCCCCAGTGCTGTTTCCCATTGTGGGCGCGTTGAAAGATGACACTTACACCTATCAAGGTCAAAGCTATCACATGACGCAGCATGGTTTTGCGCGAGATCGCGATTTTACCGTGGTGGAATCAAGTGCCAATCGCGTTGTGTTTGAATTGAAAGACGACGCGCAAACCCGCCAGCAATATCCTTTTGCCTTCAATTTACGGCTGATCTTCACCTTGGATAATAATGCCTTAAACGTCAATTACGTGGTGACTAACCCTAGTGCTGATGCCGATTTGATTTTTGGCATTGGCGGGCATCCTGGTTTTGTGGTGCCGTTGTCTGCAGACACCAAGTTCGAAGATTATTATTTGGAATTCAAGCCGCGCAAGTCGCGAGTGCAGATCCCGCTGATCGCAGGCCAAGGCATTGATTATGCCAACCGCACCTTGGCAGCCACTGATGTCAATCAGGCGCTGACGCATGACTTGTTTCGAAACGATGCGGTCATCTATGCGCTTAAAGGCCAAACGATCTTCTCGATCCGCTCTGAGAAAACGCGCCACGGGGTAGAAGTGACAATTCCAGACGCGCCGTTCTTAGGCGTATGGAGCCCGTATCCCACCACCGGGAATTTTGTTTGCATCGAACCTTGGTGGGGGATCGCCGACCCGGTGGATGCTGATGGTGAATTGACCCATAAGTTAGGCATGAACACCTTGCAGCCTGGGGCCGTCTTTGATCACAGCTACAGTATCGCGATTTTCTAATTTGTGCCAAAGCCAACGGCGCATGAGATCTCAAAGCGAGGTTTCATGCGCCGTTGTCGTATGCCCAAAACTCGTCAAAAAAACCTGTTGCCAACTGGCACAGGCTGTTTCATGATTTTGCTTTACGATGCCTGAGGTAAATACCTAAGCCAAAAGGCACCATGTTTTCCTTACCGGCTTTGATACGGGCAAAGTTCTGCCGGTGGCGTACCAAGAACAAAGCCCATAGGCACACGCACACCACAGTCAGTAATAAATCGTGTCTGGGGATACTTAACAATGTGACGATACCCATGCCGACTGTTGAGGCAATAGACACCATTGAGGTTAAGATCACTAAGCTGATAAACACCGCACATGCCACCAAGAAGAAGTGCCAGTCATAAGCCAAGCAGATCCCGGCGCTGGTGGCAACGGCTTTGCCGCCAGAGAAGTGGATAAAAATCGACTTGGTATGGCCCAGTACGGCGGCTAAGCCCACCAACAAGACCCAATAATGACCTGGGATATGTAATAACATCGGCAATGCTGCGCCGAGGGTGCCTTTTAAGATATCCATCACCAATACGATCGTGCCGCCGATTGGGCCCAGCACCCGATAAGCATTGGTGGTACCGATGTTGTGACTGCCGGCTTGGCGGATGTCTTGATGAAAGAAGCTGCGGCCGATCCAAACACCGCTGGGGATCGAGCCGATGAGATAAGCCAAGATGAAACACAAGGCGATTTGCAAGGGTGAGTCTCCTTTCGAAACGATAATCTTAGCAATTGTACCATGTTTTGTTGGCCTTGACGACTGGCGGCGGCTTTTGACGAAGGGCGAATTGGCGCGTAAAATGGTTTAGGCTACTATCGAATTCGACATCACCTGCTTAAGTGCTCGTCGCGCCAGGCGGCTGGGTGGTGTACACTAGTGACATTATGAAATTGGAGAGGATATTGAATGGCTACTGAATCTTCTGCTTACACTGATTCATCCATCCAGGTACTGCACGGCTTAGAGGCGGTGCGCAAGCGGCCTGGGATGTACATCGGCTCCACCGACGCGCGCGGGTTGCATCATCTGGTTTACGAGATCGTTGATAACGCCGTGGATGAGGCGCTGGCAGGCTTCGGCGACGTGATCGCCGTGACCATCCATAAAGACAACAGCATCACCGTCGTCGATCACGGCCGCGGCATGCCCACAGGGATGCATCCCAGCGGCAAGCCGACCATTGAAGTGATCTTAACGGTGCTGCATGCCGGCGGGAAATTCGATCAGAATTCTTATAAGACTTCCGGCGGCTTGCACGGCGTCGGCTCCAGTGTGGTTAACGCGTTAAGCGAATCGTTGACCGTCCGGGTGGTGCGCGATAAACATGCCTTTGAGGAGCATTTTATCAACGGCGGCCATCCAGATGGCGGCTTGGTGAAGTTAGGCAAGGTCAACGAACCTAATGGCACCACGATCACCTTCAAGCCGGATCCGACGATTTTCTCAACGACGGTGTATTCATACGACACCTTAGCCGAGCGCTTGCGCGAATCGGCCTTCTTGTTGAAGAACATCACCATCACCTTAGATGATGAGCGCACTGAGCGCCGCGAATCTTACCATTACCCAGACGGCTTGGTCAGCTTCGTGAAGTATTTGAACGAAGATCGCGACACTTTGTCTGACGTCTTTAACTTCGAAGGCGATAAAGACGGCATCGTGGTGGATTTTGCCGGGCAATATAACGACGGCTATTCTGAGAATTTGATCTCATTTGTCAATAACGTCCGCACCACAGACGGTGGGACGCATGAAGTCGGCCTGCGCTCGGCGATGACGCGCGCGTTTAACGACTTCGCCCGCAAGGTCAACTTGCTTAAAGACAAAGATAAGAACTTGGAAGGCTCTGATGTGCGCGAAGGCTTAGCCGGGGTATTGGCGGTGCGGATCCCAGAAGAGATCTTGCAGTTTGAAGGCCAAACCAAAGGCAAGCTTGGCACCCCGCAAGCCCGTTCGGTGGTTGATGCCGTCATTTACGAGCAGTTAAGCTTTTATTTGATGGAAAACGGCGACGGGGCTCAAGAACTCGTCAGAAAAGCCATCAAAGCCCGCGAGGCCCGCGAAGCTGCCCGGCGTGCTCGGGATGATTCGCGTCACGGCAAGCGCAAGAAGAAAGACAGCAGCTTGCTGTCAGGCAAGCTTACCCCAGCGCAATCTAAGAACGCCAAGAAGAACGAATTGTATCTGGTCGAAGGCGATTCTGCCGGCGGCTCTGCCAAACAAGGCCGCGATCGCAAGTTCCAAGCGATCTTGCCTTTGCGGGGGAAAGTCTTAAACACGCAAAAAGCCAAATTAGCTGACATCACCAAAAACGCAGAAATCAACACGATGATCTACACCATTGGCGCAGGGGTTGGGGCAGAGTTTGATGTCGATGCGGCCAATTACGACAAAGTCATCATCATGACCGATGCGGATACCGATGGTGCACATATTCAAATCTTGTTATTGACGTTCTTCTACCGCTACATGCGGCCTTTGATGGATGCCGGTAAGGTGTATATCGCATTGCCGCCGTTGTATCGTTTGCAGAAAGGCAAAGGCGCCAATATCCAAATTGCCTATGCTTGGACGGATGACGAGCTGGAGAAAGAAATCAAGAAGATGGGCCGCGGCTACACCTTGACGCGCTTTAAAGGCCTGGGGGAAATGAATGCCGATCAGTTGTGGGAAACTACGATGAACCCAGAAACACGGACTTTGATCCGGGTGCGTGTTGAAGATGGGGCCTTGGCCGAACGCCGCGTCACCACCTTAATGGGCGACCGGGTGGAACCGCGTCGTGAATGGATCGAAAACAACGTTCAATTTGACTTGGATGATGATGGTTCGATTCTGGAAACCAAAACCGTCGATCATGCCGATATGCAATTTGGCACCCAACAAATCAAGAAACAATTGCACAAAGGAGGTAAGTAGCCATGGCCAATCAGATTCAAGAATTAACTTTAGAAGATGTCATGGGCGAACGCTTCGGGCGCTATTCCAAATACATCATTCAAGAACGGGCCTTGCCAGACGTCCGCGATGGGCTCAAGCCGGTGCAGCGACGGATCTTGTTTGCCATGAATCAAGACGGCAACACGTTTGACCATGGTTTCCGCAAATCAGCCAAATCTGTGGGTAATGTCATGGGTAACTACCATCCTCATGGCGATTCCTCGATTTATGAAGCGATGGTGCGCTTGAGCCAAGACTGGAAGCTGCGCGCGCCATTGATCGAAATGCACGGCAACAACGGCTCCATGGATGGCGATCCGCCGGCTGCGATGCGTTATACCGAAGCGCGCTTGTCGAAGATTTCCGGTGAAATGCTCAAAGACATCGATAAAGACACTGTGGATATGGTGTTGAACTTCGATGATACAGCGCAAGAGCCCACGGTGTTGCCGGCGGCTTTTCCGAATTTGTTGGTCAATGGCGCCACTGGGATCTCAGCGGGTTACGCGACAGATATCCCGCCGCATAATTTGCGGGAAGTGATCAATGCCACGCTATACTTGTTAAAGCATCCTGATGCCAGTTTGGCGGATTTGATGCAATTTGTCCAAGGCCCGGATTTTCCTACCGGCGGCATTATTCAAGGCTTAGCCGGGATCCAGAAGGCTTATGAAACCGGCCGCGGGAAGATCGTGGTGCGTTCGCGCACCCATGTTGAAGACTTGCGCGGCGGCAAACAGCAAATCGTGGTCACTGAATTGCCTTATGAAGTCAACAAGGCTGAATTGGTCAAGAAAATCGATGAGATCCGGGTAGCCAAGAAAGTCGACGGGATCGCCGAAGTCCGCGACGAATCTGATCGCTTCGGGTTAAGTGTCGTCATCGAGTTGAAGAAAGATGCCAATGCGGAAGGTATTTTGACTTATTTGTTCAAGAATACCGACTTGCAGATCTCTTATAACTTCAACATGGTCGCCATTGCCGATCTCAAGCCTAAGCAATTAGGGCTCAAGCCGATGCTTGAAGCGTATATCAAACATCGCCGCGAAGTGATCATCCGCCGCACCCAGTTTGACTTGAAGAAAGCCGAAGCGCGCGAACACATTGTTCAAGGGCTGATCAAGATGATCTCGATTCTCGATCAGGTGATCAAAACCATTCGCGGGTCTAAAGACAAAGGGGATGCCAAGGCCAACTTAGTCGCTGAATACGACTTCTCGCAAGCCCAAGCCGAAGCCATTGTCTCCTTGCAATTGTATCGCTTGACTAACACCGATATCACAGCGTTAGAAGCAGAAGCGGCACAGCTGGCCAAAGCGATCGCCGGCTACCATAAGATCTTAGATGAACCCAAGGCGCGCGACGCCGTGATCGAATCTGAACTGTCGGCCATCGCCAAGACTTACGGGGATGATCGCAAGTCAACTGTCGAAGCACAGATCCAGGCGCTGGAAGTTGATACGACGGTGACAGTGGCAGACGAGCGCGTGATGGTCTTAGTTTCTCGTGACGGCTACCTGAAGCGCAGCTCGATGCGCTCTTATCAAGCTGTTTCGCCAGCAGACAACGGCCTCAAGGACAATGACTTCCCGATTTATGATGCGGAAATGGGTACCTTGCAGCATTTGTACATTGTCACCAACCTTGGCAATGTGATCTACCGGCCGGTACATGAAATCACCGATGCGCGCTGGAAAGATGCCGGCGAACACCTCAGCCAAACCGTGGGTATTGCCCAAGATGAGCAAGTGATCGCTGCATTTGGCTTTGATAACCTAGAACAGCCTGGCAACTTCGTGTTAGGTTCCAGCGATGGTTATATCAAACAAACTGCATTGGCAGATATGCAGCCGCAACGCAATTACAAGAGCCGGCCAATGGTGGGGATGAAGCTCAAAGGCAAAGATGCAGTGGTGACCAATGCGTACTTTGTTGACCCAGACAGCGCCCAAACGGTATTTGCCGTGACCCATCAAGCATACGGCTTACAATATCCGTTGAGTGAAGTATCTGTGATCGGCGCGCGGGCCACTGGCGTCAAAAGCATGGATCTCAAAGCTGGCGATCATATTGTCAACTTCATCTTGGTGCAAGATCCAGAAACTACCGAAGTTGGCATCATGACCCAACGCGGCGCCTTTAAGAAAATGCGCCTGAAAGAAATGGGCATCAGCACCCGTGCGCGCCGCGGTTTGCTGGTGTTGCGCGAGCTGAAGAAAGCCCCGCATCGCATCGTCTTCATGGCTGAGGTGACAACTGACAGCCGCTGGCAGGTGCTCACGGATTCTGACACGATCGTTGAACTAGATCCAAGCACCAGTCCTGACGGTGATCGGTATTCCAACGGCTCATTTGTGATCGATACCGAAACTCAAGGAACGCCGCAATACGTGCATGTTACGCATTTGCTGGAGATCCCGGAAGCAGAAGCATAGTATAAAGCAGAAGCTTTGCACTTTATTGTGCAAGGCTTCTTTACGTTCCCAAAGCAAAGCGCATTTAGCGGTGGATATAAGCCGAGATGACGCAAAGGCGTTCTTTGCCTTGGCGGCGTCACGGCTTATATCCACCGCGTTGCTTTGCGGAGCTCGACGAAGCCCATAGTCGTGAAGGCCGGACAGGTATTGCTTCGGTGCGTGGCGGCCGCAAGCCGGTGCAGGCAAGTGCGGCCGGCTCCAACCACGCAAAAGGCGCGTGTTTTACGCCTAAGTTTAAAGCCCGCATCGCTTTGCTCAGCGCAGTCTTTAAACTTGCCGCGATCAGCACAGAAAGCCAAGCCCAACCCGCTTGTCTTTTTGTGCTGATCGTTTCACGGCCTGACCGGCTTGCGGCCGCCACGCACCTGCGCAACACCTGTCCGTAAACGTTGGAAAGTTGAGTGCGACTGGGCGATCAACGGTTGATTGCCGGTGATGGCTCTGGCTGAGTATCAAGCCGTATCTAGGTGACGCCCAAGCATAACGCTACAGCATGACGGCGTGATTTGCCGCTAATAACAGGCGGTGGTGTGAAATAGTTGATTGATGAAATCGTCTCGACGCGCAGTTGATCTTGGCCGTGAAGCGGAGCTGAGCGTTTGGTCGTCATCGTGCACCAATGACTGGTGCGAAATGGCGGGGCGCAAGCGGTACCGGTGGCGCCAATGTGCAGCGAGTTAAGCCTAATTATGAGAAACCATGCAGTGAGACTGCGGGAAAACTGTGGTGTAACTTGTGCCCAACAATGCCGTTTTGCAAGGAAAGTAATGTTAAATAAAAAGAATTTGGTTAAAGTGTTGACAGAAAGATGAGAATGGTTTAATGTTAGTCACATCAAATCAAACAACTGGAGGTCGTGAATATGATGAATGTACGAATTAACGTGATCAAATCTAACACTTCTGCGTTGTTGCGTGATCGATTGTTGATGTAGTCGATCGCGGCATTTGAAATGCAGCCATCGACGAAACGATGGCTGCAATGCCATCGAAAGCATTCGGTGGCTAGTCATGATAGAGACTAGCTTGCAGACAAACTGCAGTTAGGCTCTATTTTTTATTACATAAACAAACAATCTGGAGGGCATTATTATGAAGAAACAAGTTAAATTTTTCGATACCACGCTGCGTGACGGTGAACAAACCATTGGTGTTAACTTCTCGGTAGAACAGAAAGTACAAATCGCCCAAGCCCTGGAAGCTTGGGGTGTTGATTATATCGAAGCGGGTTTTCCAATTGCCAGCCCAGAAGATTTCAAAGCCGTTAACGCCATCGCCAAGACCATCAAGCACACCACAGTCACCGGCTTAGCGCGTCTGGTGCGCAAAGACATCGACGCGGTGGCTGAAGCCATTGCGCCGGCCCCGCATAAGATGCTGCATACCTTCATTGCCACCAGCCCGATCCATCGCGAATTCAAGCTGCACATGACCAAAGAAGAAATGATCGCCGCCATTCGCAGCGATGTGGCTTATGCCAAGTCCAAAGTCGACTTCATTGAATTCTCACCAGAAGATGCCTCCCGTACGGAACCGGAATTCTTAGTGGAAGCCGTGCAAGCGGCCATTGATGCCGGAGCGAACTGCATCAACATTCCAGACACTGTCGGCTACGACGATCCGGAAGAATTCGGCGCGATTTTCGCCAATCTCAAAGCTCACATTGCTGACTTTGATAAGATCGAATGGGCGGCCCACACGCATAATGATCTGGGCATGGCCATGGCCAATGCCATGGCTGCCATCAAGAATGGGGCCACTCAAATCCAAGGCACGATCAACGGCTTAGGCGAACGCGCCGGCAACGTGGATCTGATCGAAGTGGCTGCGGCAGTTGCCGTGCGCGGTGATTACTACAATGCCGCCACCAGCATTGACCTCAAGAAGACCAAGCAAGTCTCTGAAATCGTGGAAGAAGCTTCAAACATCGCCGTTGGGCCAAACAAGCCGATTGTCGGGGCCAATGCGTTCTCCCATGAATCAGGCATCCATCAAGACGGCTTTTTAAAGAACCGGCAGACTTACGAGATCCTGACGCCAGAAGCCGTGGGCATGCATTCTCGGCTGCCTTTAGGCAAGCTTTCCGGGTCGCATGCGGTGATGAACAAGCTCACCCAAATGGGCTATCACGTCGATCGGGCCATGATGAAAGAGATCTTCCCGATCTTCAAAGACTGCGCCGATCAAACTGATTTGGTGCGTGACGATGATATGATCGATATTATGAACCAGTACAAGACACAACAGAAAATGCAGGCTTAGCCAACTTGGCGTCCATGACAATGGACGCCTTTTTGGTTGCTGTATCGCGATTTTCATGGAACTGCTATGGTATTGAAGACTTCTCTGTACCATGACAAAAACGTCGAAACTGTATTATTGATACAGAAAACGAAATGGAACCGCTGCCCGTCAAATCGTCGCAAAATTCTGTGAAATATCAAACGGACAACCGGTTTCCCAATAGATTCTCAAAAGATTTACTTTTCTTGCCAGAAAGCCAAAGAAAGTGCTTGCACAATGTATGTGACGTGTTATACTAAGAATGTAAAATCTGTGACATGGTAATCACATTTTAGGAGGCATTCCATATGGAACAGCTTGATAAGAAGCAGCTCAAAGACTACTGGGAAGGTTTCAACGGCGGTCGCTGGCAAGATGAGATCGATGTTCGCGATTTCATCCAACAGAACCTCACTCAATACAACGGTGATGAATCCTTCCTCGCTGGCCCGACTGAGGCAACCACGATCTTGAACAACCAGGTTTTGAACCTGAAGAAGCAAGAACGTGCCAATGGCGGTGTGCTCGACGCTGATACTAACGTTGTGGCAACGATCACCAGCCACGGCCCAGGCTACTTGAACAAGGACCTTGAGAAGATTGTTGGCCTTCAGACGGACAAGCCATTCAAGCGTGCGTTCATGCCATTTGGTGGTATCCGCATGGCTGAAGATGCGCTGGAGTCTTACGGCTTTAAGCCAGATCCAGAAATGCACAAGATCTTCACTGAATACCACAAGACGCATAACCAAGGGGTCTTTGATGTTTACACCCCTGACATGCGTAAGGCGCGTCACTACAAGATCGTTACTGGCTTGCCAGATGCTTATGCACGTGGCCGTATCGTTGCTGACTTCCCACGGATCGCGATTTATGGGATCGACAAGTTGATGGCTGACAAGTTCTACGACTTCGAACACACCGGCGACGGCGAAATGACCGACGAAGTGATCCGTCTGCGTGAACAAATCAACGACCAATACAAGGCCTTGAACGACATGAAGAAGATGGCCGCATCTTACGGCTATGATATCTCCAAGCCTGCTACCAACGCCCAAGAAGCGATCCAGTGGATCTACTTCGGCTACTTGGCTGCTGTTAAGACCCAAAACGGTGCCGCAATGTCCGTTGGCCGTATCGATACCACGATCGATGCCTTCATCGAACGCGATATGAAGCGCGGCGTATTGACTGAAGAGCAAGCTCAAGAATTGATCGACCATTTGGTTATGAAGCTGCGTATGGTTCGCTTCATCCGGACGGAAGAATACAACTCCTTGTTCTCTGGCGACCCAATCTGGGCAACCTTGTCCTTGGGTGGTGTTGGCTTTGATGGTCGTCACCATATCACCAAGACTGCCTTCCGCTTCTTGAAGACTTTGGACAACATGGGTGCTGCACCTGAACCAAACATCACGTTGCTTTGGTCTTCCGTATTGCCAGAAGGCTTCAAGCGCTATGCAACCGAAGTTTCCATTACCAGTTCCACCATCCAGTATGAAAACGACGACTTGATGCGGACTGAATGGGGCACTGACTACTATGGCATTGCTTGCTGTGTTTCCGCACAACCAATCGCCGGTGGGGTTCAATTCTTCGGCGCCCGTGCTAACTTGGCTAAGGCTTTGCTGTATGCCATCAACGGTGGTGTTGATGAAATCGGCGAAAAGCAAGTTGGCCCAGCTACTGAACCAATTACTTCTGATGTCATCGATTACGATGAATTCATGAAGAAGTTCAATGTCCAAGCTGACTGGTTGGCTGACGTTTATGTCAACGCCTTAAACGCTATCCAGTACATGCACGACAAGTACTACTACGAAGCTGCTCAATTGGCATTGAAGAACACCAAGCTCGATTACACCTTTGCAACCGGGATCTCTGGCTTCTCCCATGCGGTTGATTCCATCTCCGCAATCAAGTACGGCAAGGTTCACCCAATCCGTGACGAAAACGGTGTTGCAGTTGACTTCAAGGCTGAAAACCCTGACTATCCTCGCTATGGTAACAACGATGATCGGGCCGACGACATTGCCAAGTGGCTCATCAAGTGGTTCTATGGCAAGATGAACACGCATCATTTGTATCACAACGCTAAGCTGTCCACTTCTGTTTTGACCATTACTTCTAACGTTGTTTATGGTAAGAACACTGGTACCACGCCGAACGGCCGTCAAAAGGGCGAACCATTCTCACCTGGTGCAAACCCAGCTTATGGCGCTGAAAAGAACGGTGCTTTGGCATCCTTGATGTCCACTGCCAAGATTCCATATCACTATGCAACTGATGGTATCTCCAACACGTTTGGTGTCACCCCTAACACGTTAGGCCATGACGACGAAACTCGTAAGGATACTTTGGTCAACATGGTTGATGGTTACATGAAGAACGATGGGATGCATTTGAACATCAACGTCTTCAACAAAGAGACTTTGATCGATGCCCAAAAGCACCCAGAAGAATACCCAACTTTGACTGTCCGTGTTTCCGGCTACTGCGTATACTTCGCAGATTTGACCAAGGAACAACAAGACGATGTCATCGCGCGGACCTTCTTCGAAGAAATGTAGTCCTGAATTAATTCAGTCATGCAGCGGGAGCCGCTTTGCGGCTCCCGTTTTGCCTAAAGGCGCGAAAGTAATTTCGCGCTTTTGGGCAGAAGCTATGCGTGCAAAGGATGTCGTGCATCCAACCCACGTATCTCGCGACGAAGCTGTCGCAATCGCAATAGGGGGATTGACCATGAAACTGTTTGATACGACCAAACCAACCAACGTTTTAGATGCTGTTGAAACGACTGATAATGGGCCAATTAAAGGCTATGTACATTCTACTGAAAGCTTTGGCGCCGTTGATGGCCCTGGTATTCGCTTTACGGCGTTCTTACAAGGCTGTCGGATGCGCTGCCAATACTGCCATAACCCTGACACTTGGAACATCGGGGTCGGTGAGGAAATGACTGCCGATGAATTGCTTGATAACTGTGAACGTTACAAGGATTTCTGGGGTGATCAAGGCGGCTTGACTTGTTCTGGTGGCGAGTCGTTGGTTCAAATCGACTTCCTGTTAGACTTGTTCACTAAGGCCAAAGCTCGCGGCATTTCGACTTGCTTGGATACCAGTGGTAATCCTTTCACCCGTGAGCGCCCGTGGTTCACGAAGTTTGAACAGTTGATGGCAGTCACCGATATTTCTTTGGTCGACATCAAGCACATCAACTCTGAGGAGCACAAGAAGCTTACCGGCTATGGCAACGAGAACATCTTGGACATGATCCAGTGGATGTCAGCCAATCACAAAGACATGTGGATCCGCCACGTGTTGGTGCCAGAACGCACTGATTATGATAATTATCTGGCAGAACTCGGTGATTATATCAAGACATTGAATAATGTGCAGAAAGTTGAAGTGCTTCCATATCACACTTTAGGCGTGAAGAAGTATCATGAACTAGGTATTGCTTATCCGCTTGAAGGCATCGAACCACCGACGCCTGATCGCATCAAGAATGCCGAGAAACTTTTACACACTGCAGATTACACCGGTTACAAGACTTGGCGGCCTAGCAAGTAGTGACTTAGGCTAACGATAAGCGAGAAGCAACTTTGCGGTTGCTTCTTTTTTTAATATCCTTTATCATTTATCATTAGCTTAGTGATCATTATCATAAAAGGAGTCTCTGCCATGAAAACTCAGCAAGAAAGCATTTTCTCTTCGAAGACCCTGACATACTTCCTTCAATTAAGCGAAACCATGAATTACACGCTGGCGGCCCAACAGCTTGGCATTACGCAACCGGCGCTGACGCAACAAATCAAGAAATTGGAGCGCACAGTGGGCGCGCCGCTGTTTTACTCGGTGGGTAAGAAGTTATACATGTCTGAAGCCGGGCGGACGATGCTTGATGCGACCAAAGAAATCAACCAAGTGGTCAATGCCGCCACTGATCGGATCCAGCGCACCAGTGAATCTTCCAATGGCAAGATCCAAATCGGCTTGCTGGCATCGGTGGAAGATTCGGCTTTCTGTGCGTTCATCGCGCAATATTATCAAGCCCATCCGGATATTGAAGTCAGCTTGCGCATGCTGACGCGCCATGAGTTGTTTGAACAACTCGAGAATAACTTGATCGACTTGGCGATCATGTACTTACCAGATTCGGCGATCAAGAACTGGAAGGTCTATGAAAGCAAGAAGATCATCGACGAATCACTGTTGTTCTTGCATCACAACGAAGCGCTGGTTGGGCGCAAGCGTGTCAAAATGGCAGATGCTTCTGCCGAACCTTGGGCCGGGTATCCAGAAGATTATTACTTAAGCAGTTTGCTGCGTGAAGCGTTCAAGAACAAACTCGTGGATTACCCTAAAGTTGTGGCCCAATTCACCACGCCTTATCAGCTGACCCAATTCTCTAACCGCACCGGCGTCAACACAGCGCTGCCTAACAGTTTCTACCAGGCTCACAAAGATCAGATCAAAGCGCATGCGGTGGCTTTTGAGCCGCAGATCAACTTTGAATTGGCTTTTGTGTACCGGCAGCATAAGAATGAGATCCCGCGCATCAAGCAATTTCTGGACAGTTTCGATGAATATCTGGCCGAAGACGATTACTTGTCGCGAGTGGCCCAAAACCGTGTTAAACTAGGTGAGTAAAGTTTTACCAAAACCATAAGCGGCGGGGTTTGCCGGCGCTTGACTAAGGAGCAACAAGAAATGACGACTTTGATTTTTGGACACCAAAATCCTGACACCGACGCGATCGTGAGCGCCTTCGCCTGGGAAGAATTCCAGCGCCAATCTGGCAACACCGACGTTGAGGCGGTTGCCTTAGGCCCTGTAAACGACGAAACCAAGTTTGCCTTGGACTACTTCAAGAAGGTTGCACCACGCGTGATTACCGCAGCTAATGGCGCAGACGTGATGCTGACAGACCACAACGAAGCCCAACAATCTGTGGCTGATCGCAAAGATTCCACGATTTTATCGGTGGTGGATCACCACCGTTTTGCCAACTTCGAAACTGCGGCACCATTGTTCATCCGTGCAGAACCAGTGGGCTCATGTTCTTCGATCATCTATGAGATGTTCCAAGAAAAAGGCTTCACAGTATCTGCTCAGTTAGCTGGTTTGATGTTGTCTGGGGCAATTTCTGATACTTTGTTGCTTAAGAGCCCAACCACCACTGACTTGGAACGCAAGATCTTGCCTGAATTGGCAAAGATCGCCGGCGTTGATCTTGAAGATTATGGCTTGAAGATGCTTAAAGCCGGCACTAACCTGGCTGCCAAGTCTGATTTAGACATTGCAGAAGGCGACGCCAAGTCCTTTGATATGGGCGGCAAAACGGTTCGTATCGGCCAAGTTAACGTCGTAGACTTAGAAGAGATTTATGCGCGCCAAGGCGACATTGAAGCAACGCTGAAGTCAGAAGCGGCTAAGAACGGCTATGACATGTTCTTGTTGATCGCTACTGACATCTTGAACTCCAACTCAACTGGTTTAGCCGTTGGTTCTGATTTGGACAAGCTGGAAGCGGCCTTTGATGCGAAGTTCGATGCTGATCATCGTTTGGCTTTGCCAGGCGTGGTTTCCCGTAAGAAGCAAGTCGTACCGCCATTACAGAAGGCTTTTGAAGCTTAATTTGGCCTTAGAGAAGCCGCGCATTGCGCGGCTTTTTGTGTAGCAGGGCAGCAGTGGGGGATAAGGAGTTGAGAATATGGAGAAAACGCAACAAATCGATTTGATCAAGCAGCTTTCAGATGCATTCGGGCCCAGTGGCTTTGAACAGCCAGTCGTGCGCTTATATCGCGATGCAATGGCGCCATACGGGACGACAACAATTGACGGCATGTTTAACGCTGTGACCGCCCGGGCGGCAAACACCGGCAAGCGGCCGGTGGTGCAGCTGGATGCGCATGCCGATGAAGTCGGGCTATTGGTACAAGCCGTACGGCCCAGCGGCTTGTTGAAATTTGTCACATTAGGGGGCTTTGTGCCAACCAATGTGCCGGCGATGAAGGTCAAAGTCTTAAACAAGCGCGGCGAATATGTGCCTGGTGTCGTGGCGACGAAACCACCGCATTTCATGACCGCCCAAGAGCGCAATGCGGTGCCAACCATTGCCGAAATGAGTGTCGATGTCGGCAGTACCAGCCGTGAAGAAACGCTGAAGGATTTCGCCATTGATACTGGTTGCCCAATCGTCCCAGATGTGACTTGCGAATATGATGCGCAGCATGGTTTGTTTCTCGGCAAAGCTTTTGATGACCGCGTTGGCGTGGCAGCCATGATCGATACCATGACAAGTCTTGGTGACAAGACACTTAACGTGGACGTGGTGGCGGGCTTGTCGACTCAAGAAGAAGTCGGTTTGCGCGGTGCCAATGTGCTGGCGCGCAAGATCAATGCCGATTTGGCGATTGTGTATGAAGGTGTGCCTTGCGATGACACGTTTGAACCAGATTGGCTCAGCCAAACCAGGCTCAAGGCTGGGCCGATGCTGCGGGATTTAGACACGACATATATCGCTAATCCGCAATTTCAGCAATATACCGCTGATTTGGCCGATGAATTACAGCTGCCATACACACGGGCTGTGCGCACTGGCGGCGGTCAAGACGGTGCCGCCATCGAGTATTGGCATGGCGTGCCGACGATTGTAGTCGGCATTCCAGTGCGTTATGAGCACACTGCATACAATTACGTCGCATTAAGTGATTATCAAGCGGCCACCAAGTTAGTCAACACGTTGCTGCAACGCTTGGATGCAGATGTGATCGCAGGTTTTAATTCAGTCGATTAAAACATTGACTAAAAACAAATCCGCATCGCCAGTTGGCCAGCAGTGGCAGCTTGGCGATGCGGATTTTGCTGTGCCGGCGTCAGCTGATGCAGCAACGGTCAAAAGTGGCAAATTGGATATTGAAGGCAGATCTTGCCTTCAATTAATTCCGATTACCTTACTTCGCATAATATATATTATGTAAACTAGAATGGGTGAATGGATTTCTAGGAAAAATATCAGACTGCCCTTCTGCTTTTGAGTCATCAAACACATTGTGACGTCACCAGCACATTTAGCAGTATGAGTTTGGGTGCTTGAGCGATTCTCGTTCAAGCCGATCTGAAACATGCACGGCAATTCATGAGTGTAATTTGTTATGGATAATGATTTGATGCTGATTTCCGCAATGTTGTGTCGATCAGTGTCGCGTTCGCGAACTCTGCACCATGATCACACCATATTAAGAAGTTCCAAGTTTGTCTCGTTTTACTGCAGTCCTTGTATGACAGATTGCAATCGAATGGATCATATTGAACAAATCGTGCGACACAAAGTAAGAGCCACAGAACTAGTGCCTATGGCTCTCCGAAAATATGTTAGTCAGCGCCTTGAGTCAACCATTATTTTGAACGTGATTGGCATACAGCAAGATACTTGTGACGACGACACTAATTATTGCGCCACAAACCAGACTCAACCACCAGTAGCTGGCTGGCAGAATAAACCAGAAGAATATGGCACTGGACGCCAGCCATACGAGTAAGGCCACTGTGAGAAGCTGTTGCAAACTCTTCTTTGGTGTATCATATATTGGCACGGAAACGTTGACTGACAGCACCACCAAAACATAACCGCCAACCATCAATGCTGAAAATAGCGGGTTATGATACGATACTATTGCCATCAAATTGTTGCCACGGACAATTTGCAGGATCAAGGCACCAATGATAAACACATTTTCCGCGATAAATGCTAAACGGATATTTCGAAGATTTCGTACGATCAGCCGTTCGTCTTTAATTTTCTTCATGGTCTTCCCCCACCCAAAATACCGGATCAAGCGTCTCATTAAGTTGCTGACAGATGCCAATACACAGTTTCAAAGAAGGGTTGTAGTCGCCCTTTTCAATCAAACTCAGTGTTTGACGGGTAATGCCAACGGCCTCAGCCACTTCTTTTTGAGTCAAGCCGCGAGCCAGTCGAAGTGTTCTCACCTTGTTTTGCAAGCAAATACCTCCAATGGAAAATATACATTCCATTTACACGTAAATTATATATGACGTCAAGGTCGCTTGCAAGCCTTTTCTGATTGATTGTTAGCATCGGCAGAGTTGTGATCCGGTAGTTTTGTATAGCCATGAGCCTTTGACAGGTTTTGTATTTCTGGTTTTTCAGAAGCCCTCGTATCGAGACTGTGGTGGTGACCTTGCATCTTACCTGAGGTACAACGATTGTTGCTATAATTTTCGAGTGCCACGCGCAGAAGTGTGTGATAGATAGCGGCTGTCATTTACACCTTAGAAGGCATATAAATACTAGCTATATGCCGCTTCGTTGAACCAAATCTATTGCAGCATCACATGTTTGCTCGTAAGCGATCCCTCGTGCGTACTCGTTGGCTGTCTGATATTTAGACCATAGTTTTTCAAGTGTTGAGTCTGAACGCAGGGCTTGAATGGTTAGCACATATTTTGGCAATAATGACTCTGTTCCTCGAAGTTTGGCTGTCGCCAATAATGCAGCTTTAAGCGTTTGAAAGTCAATATTTTGGATTTGGACTTTGTCAAATAGAAATAGGTCATAATAGTCCTTCAATCTCGTATTCAAATCTTTTCGCGCTACCATGGATGAAGGCGGTCACTGGATGTTACCACTTGTGCCATGAATGTTGCCATCTTCTGCCACCGAAGTTACCACCAAGTGCCAGCATGTTACCATTTAGAAATCAATAAACCTTCGATATACTTTGGATACGCGTGTAGTAAGCGCGTACATCAAATATATCGGAGGTTTTTGTGTAAGCATCCAACCAAATGACGTCTTGAATTCAAAAAGCCCGGTATCCGAGAGAATCGTTCAGTCGCCGGTTTTTGTGTGCTTAGACTTGATCGAGCATTGCCAAACGCGTATGGACAAGCTGAATTGCCGCAAGCGACGGTACGACGGTCTGACCTTGGCCTGGCCGCGTCAGTGCCCAATCAATGGTGCCATAGTCCTTTTGTCCTGAGAGCTGTTTTAAGTCCGCTGCGGTATAGCCTAGTTCGTCAGCTAATTGCCACATGGCGTTTAATTCACGTTTGATTTGGCGGCGTTTAGTGACGATGATGATCGGCAAAGCAATCGCGCTGACAAGGACCACCGCGCCTGACACAACCGGAATATCGATTGCCGTCAAGCCGACGATCAGCGAATCAAGGCGATGCCGTTTAGATGTATGTGCCATAGTATCTCTCATGAATTTTCTGCGAAGAACTTGTCCGCGCCATCCCCGAATCACACGACGCGGTCACGATAGCAACTTAGCCAATTACTTGCTCAACAACAAAGAAGCCCATCATCACCACCTCAAGCAAAGGCAGTTTCCAATCATCACGCACAGTTGGATCTTGTTGCCGCTCACGCAGCGCACCTAGGTTCAAGAATACAAAGATAAGCGGCAAGATCACCAGCCACTTGCCGGGATTGCCCACGTGGCCGTTGCGCAAGTTTAAGACCATCTGGAACTGGTCTGCAGGAATCAGCAAGATCGCTGCCGCAAACGCGACGGCCAGCGCGGTAACGCCCCATAAACCCCACTTAAATACTGACATATTGCACCTCTTCTATAACGCGATGACTTGGCCGGGTTAATCAAGCAAGCTCAGCCAATGTTGTGTCCTGCAGGTACTTGAAGTCATGATCAGACGTGAACTAACAGTACATTCTACTTCGTCACCAGACTCAAGCGACGATAATGATTTCTAATATGCGCTGATCAAAGTCATTGTACCTTGGCCGATGCTGATCCAGCAACGAACAGTATTGTCACATTTGGTTTGAGGTGCGACCGACAGCCCTTTCGGACATGCCAAATACAAATACACCCCGTGACTGCACGGCCCGGCAGTCACGGGGTGTATTGATGATCAAGTGCGCTATTTTAAACTATCGTACGTTTGTTCGAAGCTGCTTCAACTGCCACTCACAAGAAAGTGAGCTCCTGGATGTTCCCTGCTTGCCAGGCATCGAACACGGCTTGCCCAACTGCACTCATTTGCGTGTCGTCGATATCAATTAGCGCCTGCCAGTCGATGCGGCGCGCCTTGTTGTCTTCGCTTTTGACCAAGCTGGAAGCCGCAGCTGGCAAAGTGGCGGCGCATAAGAAAATCAATTCTTTGCGGCCGTCTAAGCGCGTGCGGTTGACGAAGCCGGCATGTTGCCAAGTGGTCACCTTTAAGCCGCATGCGGCTTGCAATAGCCGCGTTGCTGCCGCGTTGACGGCTTCGCTTGGGCCAACTGCACCGCCAGGAAAGCACAAGGACTCAGCAAACGCAGGGGCATCTTCGCGTTCGATCAAGATGGCATCCCCGCATTGTACCAAACACATGCAGCGCAGTGCCGTCGGATAGAACTGTTCAGCCATGGAACCGCCTCCTTACGCCACATCATACCCTTGTCGAGGCGTTGTGCCAACCCCACACAAAAAGCGCGATCACTCGCGCTATGATGGGTTTACCAGAAATATAACGCACACCCGACTGCCACAATGAAACACACCAGCGCAGCGATCAGGTATTTGGTCGTGGCTTGCTTTTGCGCGTACCAGCGGCTGTCACCGTATAAGTGAGCATTCGTTAACGCAGCGGTTTTGTGTGCATCTTGAAGCTTTTGAATGCCGTGGGCTTGGATGCTTAACACGCGCTGGTGCAGTACCAACGCGGCGATATTCAACACCAAGGCCAGTATCAGCCACCACCAAGTGGCAAACAAGCCGCCCCAATCGGTGGCTTCTGGCAGCCAAGCGCCCAGCGTTGCCGCATAAGCCAAACCAGTGGCGCAAGCTACAGTGTAATAACGCGTTGCCGCTGTTGCAAAACCGGCTTCACTGTTGGCCATTAAGCTGTAAGCCTGGGCCCGTGTGGCAAGTGTCGCCTGCTTAACGCCTGCGGGTTTGGTCAATGTCTTGGTGACTTCGTGGTGCATAAAGGCGAACATCACCAGCAACAGCACGCCAAGGACTGCTGGCACATCCGGTATGTATTCTAAGAATGTCATGGTCAACCTGCTTTCTATGTTTGTACAAATCAAGCATAGCAAGCACGCATGGGTAGAATCTGGTTGACTTGTGATCAAAGCATGACGAGTTAATGAATTATTAGCGACTGCCACTACAAAAAAACTTGCCAAGCCCAGTAACTGAGGCATGACAAGTCTAGTGGTGCTTATTTTGCGGCTAAGACCTGATCGATCACTTGCACGACGCCGTATTCCTCATTACTGCCGGTGCGGTAAGTTGCATATTGCGCCATGCCTGGATTGGCATTAGCCACCAAGTAGCCATATTTAACGTAACTGAGCATTTCTTTATCGTTGAAGGTGTCACCAAAAGCCATCATCTCACTAGGCGCGATGTTGCGCAGCGCCCCGATTCTGGCCATCGCGGTGCCTTTGTTGACGCCTTTAGGCATGATATCGATCCACACCGGACCAGACACTGCCGCCGAGAATTGCGCGCCAAATTGAGGGGCGATGACCTGTTTAAACACTTGTTCGGCATCCCCATTCGGCAGATAAATCGTCACCTTATCCGCTTCGCCTTGCCAAGTGCTAAGGTCATCCATGAAGTTTAGGTTATGGTAGAACTCCTGATAAACGCTGGCATAAGGCCGATCGCCGCTTGCTGCCACAGCACCGTCCAGTGCACAGATCATGGCGTGGCCATCGGTTTGGCTAGTGACGGCTTCAACCATCGCCATGATCGCCGCATGCGGCAGCAATTGCTTGGCGACGATTTGACCATGATCGGCGATCACCGCCCCGTTGTCGCAAATCAACACCAATTCAGCTTGATGCGCGGCAAACAGCTCTTTTAGCGTATACAGCGGCCGCCCGCTGGCCACAGCAAACTGCACCCCAGCCTGCGCCAAGGCATCAAGCTTTTGGCCAAAATACGGCGGCAGCTCCCCAGCTTCTGTTAATAACGTGTGATCCATATCCGTGGCAATCAATTTAACCTCTTGCACAACCATCTCTCCTATACACAAAACGGGCTGAAATCAGCCCGTTGATGAATTCTTCTTCTCGAGTATACCGCCCTTATGCGTAGAACTGCAACATGAGCTTCTGAATCGCGGCATTTTGCTCAGGTGAACCAAAGGTCAACCGCAGCCAGTCTGGGCGCAAGCCGTCGCGCAGCAAGTAGCCGTGTTCCAACAAGTAGCGGTGCAACTCGGCGCCGCGTGGGGCGTGGAAGAACACGAAGTTCGCTTGGGTGCGGTAATATTCAAAGCCATGCACGTCAAAGAACGCTTCCCAATCTTCGCGGGCTGCCGCAACGCGTTGTTGGATGTCTTTGACAAAGTCTTGATCAGCCAAGGCGGCCAAGGCGGCTTGCTGCGATACGGAATTTAAGTTGTAAGGCAAGCGCACGGCTTGCATGGCGGCGACTAAGGCCTTAGGGATCACGGCATAGCCGACGCGCATTGCGGCAAGACCGTAAATCTTAGAGAAAGTGTGCATCACGACGATGTTGTCAAATTCTGGCAGCAACGCGATCGCTGATGGTTGGGCTTCTTGGGTGACAAATTCCAAATACGCTTCATCGATCATTACCAACACATGCTTAGGCACGCGCTTGAGCAACGCCCGCATGTCTGCCAGCGGCATATAAGTGCCGGTTGGGTTGTTGGGGTTGCACAGCCACAACAGCTTGGTTTTGTCAGTGATGGCGTTGATCAACCCATCGGCGTCGAAGCTGCCGTCTTTAAGCACTGGCACATCCACGATCTTGGTGTCTTCGATTTGGCAATGGATCTTGTATTCGCCAAAAGTCGGCCAAGGCTCCACGATTTCATCCCCTGGCTCCAAGAACGTGCGGGCAGTCAATTCGATCACTTCGTCTAGTCCGCAGCCAAACAGCAGTTGGTCAGCTGGTACGCCAATGTGCTTGGCGACAGCTTGGCGCAGCTGGTTGGCATCACCATCTGGATATTCGCGCGTGGTGGCAAAGTCGAAGTTTTGAATGGCAGCTTTGACTTTCGGCGAGGTGCCAAAAGGATTTTCGTTAGCTGACAAGCGCACAATGGGGCTGACACCAATTTGCTTTTCCAAATCAGGCAGCGGCGTTTCCGGAACATATGGGTGTAATTGGGCGATGGTTTTCTTAAGCATATTTCCTCCTTGTGAGGCTAGAGTTTCTTAACAGCCGGCCGTTCTTTCAGTTTCTTAGGGTCGCTGGGATGGATGCGGGTGGCAAGTTCTTCCTCGATTTGGTCAACGGAGATCCCGCGCTCGGCCATCAACACCAAGACGTTATAGGCCAAGTCAGCGACTTCCAAGATAAAGTCGGGATCAGAATCGTTCTTAGCCGCAACGATCACTTCGGTGGCCTCTTCGCCGGTTTTCTTCAAGATCTTGTCTAAGCCTTTGCTAAACAAGTAATCCGTATATGAGCCAGGCACCGGATGGGCTTTACGCTCAGCGATCACCGCCGCGAGTTCCCGTAATGATTGTTTATCAGCCATCGATCACCACTCCTTTCTCATCGCGATAGAAGCAACTCGTATGCCCAGTGTGGCACGCCGGGCCAGCTGGGTTGACCTTGATCAACACGCAATCGGCGTCGCAATCAACACTGATCGACACAACGGTTTGCGTGTTGCCGCTGGTTTCGCCTTTGTGCCACAGTTCTTGGCGGCTGCGGCTGTAAAACCAGGTTTCGCCGGTTTCCAGGGTCTTATGCCAAGATGTTTCGTTCATGTAAGCCACCATCAAGACTTGTTGCGTCTTGGCGTCTTGCACAACGGTAGTGACCAAGCCGTTTGCTTTGGCAAAATCAATATCGATCATCGTACATTCACCCCGGCTTCTTTCAATTCTGCTTTGACTTCAGGAATCGTCAATTCACCATAATGGAACACTGATGCGGCCAATCCCGCATCAACGGTGGTTTGTTGGAACAAATCAGTGAAGTCTTGAATCGAGCCGGCACCGCCTGAGGCAATGATCGGCACATTCACCGCGTCAGTCAACAAGTTGTACAAGCGCAAATCAAAGCCGTTTTTCATGCCGTCTTTGTCCATGGACGTGACCAGCAACTCGCCGGCACCGCGCTTGACCACTTCTTTGGCCCATTCAATAGCATCCAGGTCTCGTGGCGTGTGGCCGCCGTCGATCACCACTTGATAGCGCGACTGGCTGGCTTGCCAGCGCACATCAATGGCAACGACGATACATTGGCGGCCGAATTTCTCAGCGCCTTGGGTGATCAATTCAGGATGCCGCACCGCTGCAGAGTTTAACGAACACTTATCAGCGCCGGCTTTTAAAAGCGCCTGCATATCGTCTACGGAATTGATGCCGCCGCCAACGGTTAGCGGCATGAAGACTTGGCTGGCGACGCGTTCAATCGTGTCGACCATGGCATTGCGGTGATCAAGTGTGGCGGTGATGTCCAAGAACACCAATTCGTCGGCGCCTTGTTGCTCATAAGCCGCGGCGATTTCAGTGGGATCGCCGACATCGGTGAGATCCACGAAGTTGACACCTTTCTTCACGCGGCCGTGATCGACGTCTAAACAAGGAATAATACGTTTGGTGATCATGGCTAATCCTCCAGTTCTTTCAAATCAGCTAAAGTGATCGACCCGGCAGCCAAGGCCTTGCCGATAATGGCGTGATCGATGCCGGCTTGGTCGAGTGCCCGCAGATCGTCAGGCACCCGCATTCCGCCACTGGCCACGAAGGTCAACTGAGGAAACTGTTGATGCAAGTTTGCCAGCATCTCAACATTCGGGCCGGCTAAGGTGCCGTCTTTGCTGATGTCAGTGACGATGAAAGTCTCAGCGCCCACTTCTGCCATGGCTTCAACTAGTTGCGCGGTGGTGACGCTGCTGGTTTCAAGCCAGCCTTCTGTGGCAACGTGGTCGTTTTTGGCATCGATGCCGATGACGATTTTGTCAGCACCGAATTCGGCCAAGGCTTGTTTGACTAACGCCGGGTCCTTCAACGCAATCGACCCTAAGATCACGCGGTTAATGCCAAGCGCCAAGTATTCACGAATGGTCGCCATGGTGCGAATACCGCCGCCCACTTCAATGAATAAGTCCGTCGCTTCCCGCAGCGCCTTAATGGTGGCGAGGTTCTTAGGTGCCCCGGCCTTGGCACCGTCCAGATCGACTAAGTGCAAGTGCTTCAACCCGGCGGCTTGATAAGCCTTTGCTTGGGCCAGCGGGTCACGGTTAATGGTGGAGACTTGTTGATAGTCGCCTTGATATAAGCGCACTGATTGACCGTTGATCAAATCAATTGCTGGAAAAAGTTGCATCAGTCACCATCTCCTTGAAAGCTTCTAGGCCTTTGAGCCCGACTTGGCCGCTTTTTTCTGGGTGAAACTGCATGCCCACCACGTTGTTTTGTTGCACGACGCTGGGGATGCGCACGCCATAGTCGCAGGAAGCGGCGATGTTGCGCTCGGCAGTTTGCACGTAGAATGAGTGCACGAAATATGTGGCTTGGCCGTCAAAGACTTGACCGAAGCGATTGTTGGCTTTGCCGTGGTTTTCATCCCAGCCCATGTGCGGCACTTTGAGGCCGGTTTTCTCCGGAATCGCCACCACCGCCCCTGGCAATAAGCCCAGGCCTTGGCTTTCGCCAAATTCTTCGCTGCGGTCAAACAATAATTGCATGCCTAAGCAAATCCCCAGCATCGGCTGGCCAGCGCGTGCTTGTTCTTGTAAGACTTTGACCAAATGGCGCTTTTGAAGTTCTGCCATGGCCTTGGCAAAGGCACCAACGCCTGGCAGGATCAAGCCGTCTGCGGCTTTGATCACGGCTGGATCGGCGGTTAAGGTGTTGGCAATGCCGAGATGGTCTAAGGCTTTCTTGACGTTGCGCACGTTGCCGGTGTCATAATCGATCACTGCCAGCATTTAGATCACTCCTTTAGTCGACGGGATGCCTTGCACTTCAGGGTTCAAAGTCACAGCAGCGCGCATGGCGCGGCCTAATGCCTTAAACAAGGTCTCGATTTTGTGGTGGGTGTTGCGGCCGTACAAGACTTCCGCGTGCAAGTTCAATTCAGCAGCAAAAGCGAACGCCTGGAAGAAGTCTTGCGTGACTTCGGTGTCGTAACCGCCAAGCTTGGGGTTGTCAAATTCCGCGTTAAACACCAGATAAGCGCGGCCAGACAAGTCGATGACCACGCGGCTGAGCGTTTCGTCCAGCGGCACGAATGCGGTACCGAAGCGCTCGATGCCGGCTTTATCGCCTAAGGCTTCTTTGAAGCATTCGCCTAAGACGATCCCCACATCTTCCGTGGTGTGATGCGGGTCGACGTTTAAGTCACCATTGGCTTTGACCACCAAGCCGAAGCGGCCATGCTTGGCAAAAGCGTTCAACATATGATCGAAGAAGCCGATACCGGTGTCGATATCGATCACAGAATAATCGTCGAGATTCAATTCAACAGTAATTTGGGTTTCTTTAGTGGTACGGGTGATTTTTGCGTTACGCATAAATGCCTCCTGTGGTGGGTGATGTGGGAAATGCGGATGAGTGATCGGCGAGCTATACTCTGGTCTTTCGTCGAGCTGTGTGAGGCAACGCGGCAGTGATATAAGCTGTGACGCCGTTAAGGCAAAGATCGCCTTTACGTCATCCCAGCTTATATCAGCCGCTAAACCCGCCTCACTCCGCTTTGGTCTTCGTCGAGCTCCGCAGCCCAACGCGATTGTGGGTAAGCCGTGACGCCGCTTGGGCAAAGAACGCCCAAACGTCATCCCGTCTTACCCGCATCGCTAAAATCGGGCTGCTCCGCTCTGGTTCTAGAATCTGGATTCGATGGCTCTTGCGTGGCCTTCCAAGCCTTCAGTGCGGGCCAAGGTGGTGATGGCTTTGGCTTCTTTGCCTAAAGCTTCTGGGGTGTATTGGATGAATTGGATGCGCTTGACGAAGTCTTCCACGCCTAATGGGGAGAAGAAGCGCGCGGTGCCGGCAGTTGGCAAGATGTGGTTAGGACCGGCTAAGTAATCACCCAGCGGTTCGCTGGCGGTGCGGCCTAAGAAGACAGAGCCGGCGTTTTGGATCTGGTTAAGGTAAGTGATCGGTTCGTCGACTTGGACTTCCAAGTGTTCCGGGGCGATCAAGTTCATTAATTCGAAGGCTTGATCCAAGTTGTCGACCACCGCGATGAAGCCTTCGTCGTTGACCGAAGCGCGGGCGATTTCTTCACGCGGCAAGGTCTTGAGTTGTTCTTCAACGGCGTCGCTGACGGCTTTGGCTAAGTCTAAGCTGTCAGTGACCAGCATTGGCCGCGCCAGCTTGTCATGTTCAGCTTGAGACAACAAGTCTGCGGCAACTTGCTTGGGCTTGGAATTGCCGTCTGCAATGATCCCGATTTCTGAAGGCCCGGCGATCATGTCGATGGCCACTTGGCCGAAGACTTGCTTCTTAGCCGTAGCCACGAAGATGTTCCCAGGACCCATGATCTTGTCCACGCGCGGAATGCTTTCAGTACCAAAGGCCAAAGCGGCAATGGCTTGCGCGCCGCCAACTTGATAAATCGCGTCAACACCGGCAAGCTTTGCGGCTGCTAACACCGCTGGGTTGATGCCGTTTGGTTGTGGTGGCGTTACCATGACGATGTTCTTGACGCCGGCGATCTTAGCTGGCAAGGCCGCCATCATGATCGTGGATGGGTAAGCAGCAGTACCGCCTGGCACATACAAGCCAACGGCAGCCAGCGGTGTGAGCTTCTGGCCGCGAATGACACCAGGCTTTTCGCCATCAATGAAGCCGTGGGTGACTTCCTTCTTGTGATAGCTGGTGATGTTGGCTTTGGCCAGTTTCAACGCATCCAACAATTCTTCACTGCAGCTGGCATAGCCGGCATCGATGGTGGCTTGGTCGACTAAGAAATCAGCAACTTTGACCTTGTCGAATTTCTCAGAATATTCCTTTAACGCCGCATCCCCGTTGGTGCGCACATTGTCGATGATCGCAGCCACTGCGGCTTCGATTTCCGGCTTGTTGGCAGCTTGTTGTTCGCGCTTGGTGACTTGGTTCTTGAGTTCTTGAAAACTACCTGTAAGAATTTTCATGATTAGCCCTCCTGAATGGCTTGTTGTAATTTGGTGATCAGATTCAAGACTTCGTTGCGCTTTTGTTTCAAGGCCAGCTTGTTGACGACTAAATGCGTCGAAACAGGCTGCAGCTCTGCGTAGACTTGTAAGTTGTTTTCTCTTAAGGTCGTGCCGGTTTCGGTGATATCCACGATCGCATCCGCCAACCCCACCAGCGGCGCCAGTTCCACCGAGCCTTCGATCTTGATGATCTCAACGTCTTCGCCAATCGTGGCAAAATAATCTTGGGTCAGATTCGGATATTTGGTGGCGATGATCTTGCGTCGAGTTTGTGCTGGGTCAAAATCCGCCGTTGACGCTAAGACGAAATGGCAGCGCCCAGTGCCTAGATCCAGCATGTCATATTGCGGATTGCGCTGTTCGATCAAGATATCCGAACCCACGATGCCGATATCCATGGCGCCGCGGTTGAGGTAAGTCAGCACATCCGGCCCTTTGGCTAAGATAATGTGGTAATTGGGATCGTCGTTGAAGATCAAGCGGCGGCCTTTGTGCTGGACTGGCGCGATGTCCATGCCGGCTTTAGCCAGCAGCGGCAAGACGTCTTGTTCCGTGCGGCCTTTGGTCAAGGCAATGTTTAACGTCATGCTTGCCCCTCCTTTGTTAAATCGATCAGCTCAGCCCCTGCCACTTGGGCTTGATGCTGGGCTTGGTGTAAGCTTTCGGCCAAGCACAAGCTGGCGTTAGGCGTGTCTGCGGCTAAGCGTTGGGCCTGCGCCCATTGGCTTTGATCAAAATAAATCAGCGTTGGCTTAACCACTGCCGGCTGCTTGACGCTGGTGGACAAAGCATCAACATCGAAGCTAAAGCCCACCGCCGGCTGCAAGGTTTGTTGGAAGCTGGACAACAGCCGGTCATAGCGCCCACCGGAAAACAGGAAATCCGCAGAATCAGTGGCATAAGCGTGGAAAACCAAGCCTGTGTAATACGGCTGCGGTGACGGGCTGGACAAATCAAGCGTCAAGTTAAAGCCTGGACAGTTGGCTTGTAAGAAGGCCACGGTCGCTTTGAGGTTGGCCACCACTTCTTGTAATTGGTCCAAGGCCGGCAAGCGGTCAAGCACTGCTTGAGCGTCGCCGAACAGCCACGGCCACTCGGCTAAGAACTCAGACAGCGGCTGCTTGGGCAATTGTGTCAGCAGCTTCTGATAAGCGGTGAGGTCTTTGGCAAACAACGCCGCTTTGATCGCGGCACGATTGGCTTGCGGCAGGCTTTCTAACACCAAATCAACGAAACTGGCATCAGACAGTTCCAAGGTCACTTGATTTAATGCCAACTGCGCGCAGATATCATGGGCCAGCGATAAGCATTCCCACTCGGCTTTGACACTTTTATAGCCGATGATTTCAACGCCAGCTTGGGTGATTTGGTTATAGCCGCCGGAATGGCGCTTCTTGATGCGGAACACGTCGCCGGTGTAACACCACTTGGTTGGCGGCGTGATGCCAGTGGTGCTCATCACCCGCGCAATCGGCAAGGTCAAATCAGGCCGCAACACCAACGTTTCGCCGGTGTCTTCCAAGAACTGGTAGGCATTCTCCGGGGTTGGCGCCATCGCGTCAAACACCGCGCGATATTCCAGCACCGGAGTTTTGATCGGATGGAAGCCTTGTTGCATGAAGCGGGTTTGGATCTGTTGGGTCAGTGAAGCTTTAGCATCGGCAAGCGGGCCGAATTCATCGCGCGTGCCAACTGGCAAATTTCGTTTAGACATCTTGGACCTTCTTTCAGTTGTGGTACAAAAAAATCGCCCACGACAAGTGATTACACTCATCGAGGACGATTAATAACCGCGGTTCCACCTCTGTTCGTCAACGCCTTACGACGCCGACCTCGCACTGCTTAATCCCGGCAGCCCAAAGGCGATCGACACTAAGTAGCTATGATAACGCAATTCCTGCGTGACCGCCTACTGGATTTCAGCAGCCAAGTTCATAGATGTGGACGCATTGGGTAGTGATCCCTTCTCAGCCAACGGGACTCTCTTATCACCCTGAACAACACGCGGTTTCTAATCACAACTTCATTTGATTAATGTTTATCTAATATGTCTATCATAATAATCCTTTCTGAGAAGTTGTCAAGCCCTTTCGCCATTTTTCTCTAATCAAGAAAGCGCTATAGCCAGTAACACGCGCCTGGCGCATTGGCGGGCATTAATGCTTGCGCATAAACGCCATATAATAGCTGATCGCCGAGACGCTTTGCGCGCTGGCAATGCGCCCGTCTTGCACCGCAGCCAAGACTTCAGCAAGCGGCACAAAGCGGCTGGTGACGAACTCGTCTTGATCGAAGTGCTGCTGGGTACGCTTGGTTTTGTCCACTTGGGCCAAGATCAAGTGCACCACTTCATCAGTCATGCCTTCACTGGAGCGCACGGCACACATTTCTGTCAAACTTTGGGCGATATAGCCGGTTTCTTCTTCCAATTCGCGCTTGGCGCTTTGCATCACCGTTTCGCCAGGATCCATTAACCCTGCCGGCAAGGCGAAGGCTTCAGCGTTGATGCCGACGCGATATTCGCGGTTGATCAACACTTCATCATCTGGTGTGATCGCCAAAAGCGCCACGGCTGGGGCGTGTTTGATCAAGTCACGCTGCACCGTGAGGCCGTCTGGAGTGGCAATGTGTTGTTGCACAATAGTGAAAATGTGGCCGGTATATTGAACGGTTTCGTCTTTGATCTGGCCTTTGGCGGTATCTGATTGAATAAACATATTTGCTCCTTCTACTCAAACAAGCCGCCACAACGGCGACTTGTTAGCAACTTATTGATCGGTATCTTTGATCCAGCCTAAGGCGATGGCTTTCTCACCTAAGTGGGTGCCGATCACCGGGCCGAAATACGATGTTTCAAAGTGGACCTGCGGGAACTTGGCTTCAAGTTCACTGCGCCAAGCCGCCGCCGCTTCTGGGTCATTGGCGTGGATCACCCAAGCTTTGACTGGGTAATCAGCGTCGGCTAAGGCTTTGGTAAACAAGGTTTCAATGCGCGCATAAGCTTTCTTTAGCGAGCGGATCTTCTCAAACGCCACGATTTTGTGGCTTTCATCGTCAAACGTCAATAACGGCTTGATTTTCAACATCCCGCCGATAAAGCCTGCCGCGTTAGACAAGCGGCCGCCGCGCACCAGGTTTTGCAAGTCATTGACAATGAAATATTCACCAGTGGTGGCGCGCAGCGCATCCATGGCAGCGACGATTTGATCAGGGGTGGCGCCGGCTTTAGCCATTCGCGCGGCAGTCAGTACCAATTCACCCATTAAGATCACAGTGATTTGCGAATCATACACCACCACTTTGGCGTCTTTGACTTCGCTGACAGCGGCGCGCAAGGTGTTCACGAAACCGGAAATGGTGCTGGCCAAGTGAATGGAAATAATGGTGTCATAGCCTTCATGCGCCAAGTCTTCATATAACTTCAACACTTCCCCTAACGGCGGCTGAGAGGTGTTGGGAAAAGTCTTGGCGTTGCGCAACAGGTCGTAGTATTGCGTGGTTTCAATATCTTTGCCTTCATCATACACTGTGCCATCGAGGATCACCGGGATCGGTACCACATGGATGTTGTTGGCCAATACTTGTTCTTCTGAAAGATACGCGGTGCTGTCGGTCACGACGGCGATCTTCATAATGTTCACTCCTATTTAGCCCCGAGAATATGGGACTGCATCGTTAAATTCACTGATTAACCTTACCATATTTCGCGCCGCTTTTGAACTCATGCGCCATGATGCCCGCATGGTGTCGCTTAAGAAATGGTAAAGGGCGCCATTTTCGCCGATTGCCAAAAACTGGTACAATGATAGTAGACTAATGAAAGAAATGGACGAAACCACATGTCATTTGATGGAATTTTCACTCACGCCATGGCCCATGAATTGGCCGACTTGCTTGTCGGCGGCCGCGTGAACAAGATCCAACAGCCTTATCAAAACGAAGTGATCCTCACCATTCGCGCCAACCGCAAGAATTATCCGTTGTTGTTGTCGGCGCATCCGGAATACGCCCGCGCGCAAATCACCCAAATCCCCTTCACCAACCCTGATGTGCCCAGCAACTTCGCCATGACTTTGCGCAAGTACCTGCAGTCGGCGCAATTACTGCGCTTGGTGCAAGTGGCCAATGACCGCGTGATGCATTTGGACTTCAAGACCCGCGATGAATTAGGCGACGACATGAACTTGCGCATGGTCGTGGAATTCATGGGGCGCCATTCCAACATTACTTTGGTCAACTTGGCGACCAACAAAATCGTGGACTTGATCCATCACGTCTCCCCTGATCAAAACCGCTACCGCCTGTTGTTGCCAGGGGCTGATTACGTCCAGCCGCCGGTGCAAGACAAAGTCGATCCCTTCAGCGATGATTCGCTAGGCTATCGGGAACTGATGAAGACTCCAGACGTGCCTTTGGCCAAGCTGTTGCAAGTGCATTATCAAGGCTTAGCCAGCGATTCGGCACAAGAACTCGCTGCCCGTTTGCAAAGCGGCGACCCAGATGCCGCTTTTGCCGACTTCTTAGCGGCCATCGACCACCCGACGCCGACAATTACCACCGGCAAGAAGGTTTACTTCTCAGCGACCCCATATCAAACCTTGCAAGGTACGGTGCAGACCTATCCCACCGCCAGTGTGATGCTTGATGCCTATTACGCGCAAAAAGCCGAACACGATCGCGTGCGCCAGCTTGGCAGCAACTTGATCCAGCCGTTAAAGAACTTGATCGCCAAAGACGCCAAGAAACAAAAGAAACTGCAAGCGACGTTGAAAGCCACTGAAAAAGCCGACGATTACCGCATTCGCGGCGAGATCTTAACCACCTATTTGGCCCAAGTCGAACGCGGCATGACTGAAGTGACCTTGCCTAATTTCTATGACGACATGAAGCCGTTAAAGATCACTTTGTCCAATCAATTGTCGCCTTCCAAAAACGCCCAGAAGTATTTTGCCAAGTATCAGAAGCTGCGCAACGCCGTGGCTTATGTGCATGAACAAATGGCTGAAAACCAAAGTGAGCTGGATTATCTGGAAGGCGTCATGGCGCAAATTGAAATCGCCGCGCCTAAAGACCTTGATGATATCCGCGCCGAGCTGCAAGCAGGCGGCTACTTGAAGGTGCAAAAGAAAGGCAAGAAGCCGGCCAAGCGCCATAAAGTTGCCAAGCCTGAAGAATTCTTTGCCTCAGACGGCACGAAGATCTACGTCGGCAAGAACAACTTGCAAAACGATCAGCTCACCTTGCACACCGCCAACAAAACCGACATTTGGCTGCATGCCAAAGACGTGCCTGGCTCACATGTGATCATCTCAAACCCGCATCCTAGTGACAAAACCTTGCTGGAAGCGGCGATGCTGGCCGCTTACTTCTCCAAGTCGCGGGCCAGCGCCAATGTGCCGGTGGACTGGATCGAAGTCAAGAAGATCCGCAAGCCCAATGGCGCCAAACCCGGCTTTGTGGTTTATGAAGGCCAGCGCACCGTGGCCGTCACCCCACAAGCTGCTGAAGTGGCGCGCCTGCGCAAGCAGCCCACCATGTAGCGCATTAAAGACCTGGGCCAACGCCTGATGCGACGTTGGTCCAGGTCTTTTTGGCGTGGTAATGTGCAGCCAGTGGCGAAATATGACAAGCCTGGTGTGAACAGTGCATCATATCAGAATACTGATGACCGGAAAACCGTTTCACGAACTGCATTGTGGTCCTGATATCAGCGCTTTAGAAGCCCTTACATGGCAAATGCAATGGTTTCGTGACATTGTTACGAAAATAAAATATTTTGTCATGTTCCTGCTGTGGCGTTGTGACATCAAATCGCTATACTTGGCCTTAGATACATACGATTAGATACGTAAACTACTTGAGGAGTGAGTATTATCAAAAAGACGCAATTAGCATGGCTCTTCACCCCGGCGCTGGCGCTGCTCCCTGGTGCCATCTTAGCGCAAGGACATGAAGTTAAAGCTGCCACCAATACCAATGATACCGACTACACGGTCAAACCCGGTGACACGCTGTCTCGAATCGCTTTGGACAACGCCACGACCGTTAAAGATCTGCAAACCACCAACAGCATTCAAAACGCCAACTTGATTCTCGTTGGCCAAAAGCTTAAAGTCAAAGCCGCTACCCCAGTGGTTGCTGACAACACCTACACGGTTAAAGCCGGCGACACCTTGTCTGAAATCGCGCAAGCCAACCACACCACAGTGGCCAAGCTGGTGGCAGACAACCACATCAAAGACGCCAACTTGATCTTAGTCGGCCAAACGTTGAAGCTCACTGCCCAAGCCGCAGCGCAAGCCACCAATACTGCGGCTAAAACCGCCACGGCTGCACCGGCAACGACGACGCAGCGCACCACCACCAAAGCCGCCACGGCCCCAACTAAGGCAGCGCCGACAGTTTCAACCAACACCACTAACTATGGGACGTTCAAGCTTTCCTTCTATGATCCAGCAGTGTTAGGCTCAAACATGGGTTACTCTGGTGTGGCTGCCAACTTGTCAGTATTCCCTAAAGGCACCCATTTGAAGATCACCTTGTCTGATGGCACGGTATGGTATCGGACCGTTAATGATACTGGGACTTTTGCCGCAAGCAACCCGCATCAATTAGACGTGGCCATGCCTTCCAGCCAGATCCCAAGTGCAGGGATCTTATACGCGACTGTCGAAGTCGTGCACTAAGCACGTCATATCTATAGGAACATTCGCCTTCAGCTGACATTCAGTTGAGGGTTTTTTATTGCCGCCAAGCCTGCACGGTCAGGCTTGACAGCGATATAATAACATGAACACTTGTTCCGGTTGTGTAATTGCAATGCTTGTAACACTTTGAGATAACAAACTTATGCAACAACGAGATGACATTGTTGCAGATCTCGGCGATTTTGTCACGGGAATGGCGCTTGACTGACACGTTGCCCCGTTATACTGGGTCTTGTTGAAACGCAATCCAGACAAAATATAGGAGTGACTCATTATCAAAAAAGCACATCTCGTATGGTTATTCTCAACGGCCCTGGCAGCCACCGCTGGCGCATATGCCGTTAACAGCAACCAAGTAGACGCGGCGACCACTCAGTCTGCAACTTACACGGTCCAAGCCGGTGACACCTTATCCGCCATCGCCCAAACGCATGGCACCTCGGTGACCAACTTGGTATCCGTTAATGGCATCAAGAACCAACATTTGATCTTAGTCGGTCAACAACTCAAACTCGCCGGCAATGCTGCCGCCCCTGTGACGACCACCACTTCGACTGCCAGCACCTACACGGTGAAGTCCGGTGACACGTTGTCCAAGATTGCAGGCGCTACGCAGGTTTCTGTTGCCAACTTGGTGGCATATAACCACTTGGCCAACCAAAACCTCATTTACGTCGGCGATATCTTGAAGCTCACCGGCAGCACCCAAATGACGCCTGCCGCAGTCAAGACGACACCGGTTCAAACGCCTGCAGCCTCTGCTAAAGCGCCTGTGACGACGGCCCCTGTCCAACAAGCCAAGCCGCAAACGCCAAGCACTGCCACTGTGCAACAAGCTAAGCCGCAAGCACAAACCAACACGCAAGCGGCGACGCAAAGCACGACTTCTGCTAAAGGCTACGGTACCTTCAAGTTATCTTTCTACGATCCGGCAGTATTAGGTTCAAACATGGGCTACTCCGGTGTGGCGGCTAACTTGTCGGTTTTCCCTAAAGGCACGCGCTTGAAGATCACCTTGTCTAACGGCACGGTATGGTATCGTACGGTTAATGATACCGGCTCCTTTGCCCAAGCCAACCCGCGTCAATTAGATGTGGCAATGCCTTCCAGTCAGATCCCAAGCGCCGGCATTTTGTCCGCTTCGGTTGAAGTACTGAATTAATCACTTGGTCTCGCCTTTTTCGGCGGGACTGTTTTTGCGTCAAAATGGCCTCGGTCAAACGCCAACTGGTGGTGTTTGGCCGAGGCCATTTGTGGTTTACGCTTGCCAGTGTTCAGGATCTTTGCGCCAAGCATGCAGCAAGGCCAATTCGTTATCATCGATTTGCCCTAACGCCTTAGCCGCTTCAATCAGCGCGGTGTAGTTGGTCAGCGTCGTAAATGGTACTTTGGCTGCCGCGAAGTTGGTGGTGGCTGCCGGTAATTGATAGCTGAAAATCGCCGCCACGCCGATCACCTCAAAACCTTCTTTGCGCGTTGCTGCTGCTGCGCTTAACACTGAGCCGCCGGTGCTTAATAAATCATCGATCAAGACGACTTTGGCCCCTTCGACCAAGCGGCCTTCGATTTGGCGGCCTTGCCCGTGATCTTTAGGCTTGCTGCGCACGTAAGCCATTGGCAGATGCATGCGGTCAGCAACCAAAGCCGCATGCGGGATCCCGGCTGTGGCAACGCCGGCAATGGCTTCAACGTCAGGAAATTGGGCTTGGATCACACCGGCTAACCCTGAAGCGATGCGGTCGCGGACTTCAGGATAGGAAATCGTGATGCGATTATCGGTATAAATTGGTGACTTGATCCCTGAGGCCCAAGTAAATGGGGCGTTGGGCCGCAAAGTCACAGCACCGATGGTCAACAAGTCTTGAGCGATTTGAGTTTTAATTTCAGTCATTTGTTTGACTCCATTCTTGATTGATTTGTGCATAAGCCGCCAGCGGATCACTGGCTTGGGTGATCGGCCGACCCACCACGATCCCAGAACTCCCCCATTGCTTGGCCAAAGCCGGTGTCGCCACGCGCTTTTGATCACCGATTGCCGCACCAACTGGCCGGATGCCAGGCGTGATGATCAGAAAATCCGGATCAACGACTTGGCGCAGCAGCTGCGCTTCTTGGGCACTGGCGACAACGCCATCTGCACCGGCGGCTTGGGCCATTTGCGCCAAGTGGCTGACACTGGCGCTGATTGCCCCGCTGAGCTGCAGTTCATCGTGAAACATGGCGTCATCAGTGGAGGTCAGTTGGGTGATGGCCAGCAAGCGCGGCGGCAAGGCACCTACTGACGCCGCCCCTGCCAACAAGCCGCGCTTGGCTGCTGCAAGCATTGCCGAGCCCCCTGCTGCATGGGCGGTGGTCAAGGAGACGCCAAGCCGGCCGAGTTGATAAGCGGCTTGTTCAACGGTGTGCGGGATGTCATGCAATTTCAGATCCAAGAAGATATTCAACGGCCGCAGCGCCTGTAATTGGCGGATAATGCTGGGCCCTTGGGCATAATATAATTCCATGCCGACTTTAACAAATAACGGGGTGTCAGCATCAAAGCGGCTAACGAAGTCAAGGGCTTGCTTGCCGGTGGCGAAGTCTAAAGCAATAATGGGTTCCATCATGAGTCCTTTCCTGTCAAAAATGCCAGACAAGCCGCCTGGCATTTAAGCTTATAGTGCTTGGGTGGTGAAGGCCCGCGATTCCAATACCGAAGCGATGGCACTGGCAGTGTCAAGGCTGGTCATCAGCGGGACCCCATGCATGATTGCCGCTTGGCGGATGCGGTAGCCATCACTGGTGGCGGCGCGATCGGCACTGGTGGTGTTGATCACCAATTGCAGCTTGCGGTCGGCAATCGCATCTAAAATCGCGTCATGGCCGCTTTCACCCAGTTTGCTGATCGTCGTGACGGTGATACCCGCCGCCGCTAAGGCTTGCGCGGTGCCTTTGGTGGCAACGATTTGGTAACCGACTTCGCGGAAGCGCTTGGCCAAAGCCACGGCTTCTTGCTTGTCGGCATCAGCCACTGTGAACAACGCCGTGCCATAGCTTGGCAGATGCGTGTGGCTGGCTTCGAAAGCCTTATACAGCGCCTTTTCAAGCGTGGTGTCGGAACCCATCACTTCACCGGTGGATTTCATTTCCGGGCCGAGCATGGAATCCACGGCGTTGAGCTTGGAGAAGGAGAATACCGGGGCTTTAACATGCACGCCTGGGCGGACTGGCAAAATGCCGGTGGTGTAACCCATTTGGGCCAAATCTTTGCCTAAGATCGCTTGGGTGGCCACTTGCGCCATGGCCACGCCGGTTACCTTGCTTAAGAACGGTACCGTGCGGCTGGCCCGCGGGTTGACTTCGATAACATAAACTTGCTCATTGTGGACGATGAATTGAATGTTCATGATCCCGATACAATGCAAGGCATGGGCCAAGTGAATCGTGTAAGTTTCAATTTGCTGCTTGACGGCATCAGAGAAATCTTGCGGCGGATATACCGCCATGGAATCCCCTGAATGGACCCCGGCGCGTTCGATGTGTTCCATAATGCCTGGAATCACCACTGTGGTGCCGTCGGTGATGGCGTCGACTTCGCATTCGGTGCCAACCAAGTATTGATCGACTAACACCGGATGATCATTAGATACTGACACGGCCCGGTCGATATAGTTGGCCAATTCGGCTTCGGAATGCACGATTTCCATCGCCCGCCCGCCTAAGACATAACTTGGGCGTACCAAGACGGGATAACCAATTTCGTTGCCGATTTTAATGGCGCCGGCTTTATCAGTGGCGGTGCCGCCGATTGGTTGCGGGATCTTCAAATCGTTGATGATCTCATCAAAGCGGTCCCGATCTTCTGCAGCGTCTAAGTCAGCCAAGCTGGTACCTAAGATCTTCACCCCATGTGCGGCCAGCGGCGCGGCTAAGTTAATCGCAGTTTGGCCGCCAAATTGCACGATAACGCCTTTAGGTTGTTCCAAATCGATCACGTTCATTACGTCTTCGATGGTCAGCGGTTCAAAATACAGCTTGTCGGAAATTGAGAAGTCAGTCGATACCGTTTCCGGGTTGGAATTCATGATGATGGCTTCGTAACCGGCTTTTTGAATGGCTTTGACCGAGTGCACGGTGGCATAGTCAAACTCCACCCCTTGGCCAATGCGGATCGGACCAGAACCTAACACTAAGACGCTTTCTTTGCTTGAGCGCACCGATTCGGTTTCACTTTCGTAGGTGCTGTAGAAATAAGGCGTGGTGGAAGCAAATTCGCCGGCACAAGTGTCGACCATTTTGTATACCGGAACGATGCCTAAGCGCTTGCGCATGTCGCGCACCGCGTCAGCGTCGCTGTGCCATAGCTGGGCGATCGTCGCATCGGCAAAGCCGTTGCGCTTGGCGATGCGCAGTAAGTCTTCATCGTTAACATTGGCGCGCAAGCTGCGTTCGAGTTCAACAATGTGCAAGATCTTGTCCAAGAAGAACGGATTGATATTGGACAGCTCAGCGATTTCTTCAATGGTGTAATCGCGGCGGAAGGCTTCGGCGATGTAAAACAGCCGCTCGTCATTAGGCGTGATGATCTTAGCCGATAAGTCTGCATCAGACAAATTCTGATCTTCGGCCCGCCACAAGTGAATGGCCCCTACTTCCAAGCCGCGCACGGCTTTCAGCAGCGCTTCTTCGGCAGTGCGGCCAATGGCCATCACTTCACCGGTGGCTTTCATTTGGGTGCCTAAGGTGCGATCGCCGTTCTCGAATTTATCAAAGGGAAAACGCGGGATCTTGGCCACCACATAGTCTAACATCGGCTCAAATTCAGCATAAGTCGCGTCGGTGATCGGGTTTTTGATTTCGTCAAGGGACAAACCGACTGCGATTTTGGCCGCCATTTTGGCAATGGGATAACCGGTGGCTTTGCTGGCCAAGGCCGATGAGCGGCTGACCCGCGGGTTGACTTCGATGATGTAATACTTAAAGGAGTTGGGATCTAAGGCCAATTGCACATTGCAGCCGCCTTCGATCTTCAAAGCCCGAATGATTTTCAAACTGGCATCGCGCAGCATTTGCACTTCTTTATCGGTTAAGGTCTGCACCGGCGCAAACACCACCGAATCACCGGTGTGTACCCCAACGGGATCGAAGTTCTCCATGTTGCAAACAACCATGGCGTTGTCTGCGGCGTCGCGCATCACTTCAAATTCGATTTCCTTGAAGCCGGCAATGGAGCGTTCGATCAAGCATTGGGTGACGGGACTTAAGTTCAAGCCGTTTTCAACGATGGTGGCGAGTTCTTCTTCAGTGCGGGCGATCCCGCCGCCGGTGCCGCCCATGGTGAAGGCCGGGCGCACGATCACCGGATAGCCGATTTGTTCGGCAAAAGCCTTAGCTTCTTCGAAGTTGTGGGCAATGGTCGATTCTGGGATCGGCTCGTTGAGGCTTTGCATCAAGTTCTTGAACAATTCGCGGTCTTCGGCTTGATCGATCGCTGAAAGCTTGGTGCCAAGCAGCTCAATGCCTAATTCATCTAAGATGCCGGAGTTGGCCAATTCCATGGCCAAGTTCAACCCGATTTGCCCACCGATCGTCGGCAAAATCGCATCAGGCAATTCTTTGCGCAGAATCTGAGAAACGAATTCTTTGGTCAAAGGCTCAATGTACACCTGATCGGCGATTTCTTTATCGGTCATGATGGTGGCAGGATTAGAGTTGACCAACACCACTTCATAGCCTTCTTCGCGCAAGGCCAAGCACGCCTGGGTCCCAGAATAGTCGAATTCTGCGGCTTGGCCGATGATGATCGGACCAGAGCCGATGACGAGGATCTTGTGAATATCTTGGCGTTTAGGCATGAGTACGTTCCTTTCCTTGGCGATGGGCGTGGGCGTCCATCATTTCCATGAATTCGTCAAACAAGTGGTCAGCGTCGTGCGGACCCGGCGCCGCATCTGGGTGAAACTGCACGGAAAATGCCGGATACAAGCGGTGGCGCAGCCCTTCTACCGTGTGATCATTGATTTCAATATGCGTGATCAGCAATTGATCGGGATCGACAGAGTCAGCGTCAACGGCATAGCCGTGATTCTGGCTGGTGAAGTCGATGCGGCCGGTGGCGATTTCGCGCACCGGATGGTTGAACCCGCGATGGCCGTATTTCATCTTGAAAGTGTTGGCGCCGTTGGCCAAAGCAAACAACTGATGGCCTAAGCAAATACCAAACATCGGGATCTTGCCTTCTACGCCGCGGATCATATCCAAGGCTTCCGGCACGTCTTTAGGATCGCCAGGGCCATTAGTCAGCATCACCCCATCAGGATCTAAGTCCAAGATCTCAGCGGCGGTTACCGTTGGCGGCAGAATCGTTAAGTTGCATTGGCGCTTGGCTAATTCACGCAAGATGCTGTGCTTTAAGCCAAAGTCCACCACCGCTACATTGCGGCCGGTGCCAGGCGCTGGATAAGCTTGCGTGGTAGCGACTTGCTGCACTTGATTCTTAGGCAGCACTAAAGCGCGCAGTTGATCAAACGCATGCGCGTCAGCGGCGTCGACAATGCTGGCTTTCATGGTCCCGGCATCGCGCAGACGCTTGGTCAACGCGCGGGTATCAATGCCGGTGATGCCGGGGATGTGTTTGCGCTGCAAGAATTCATCCAGGCTCATTTGCGCCCGCCAGTTGCCAGTGACCCGGGCTAAGTCGCGCACCACGACCCCTTTGGCGGTGGGATTGATGCTTTCATAATCGTCGCGGTTGATGCCGACGTTGCCGATCAATGGGTAGGTAAACGTGATGATCTGGCCGTTGTAGCTTTGGTCGGTGATGGTTTCTTGGTAGCCGCTCATCCCGGTGTTGAACACGATCTCCCCGGTGGTGACAGATTCGGCCCCGAATCCCTCACCTGCAAAAACGCTGCCGTCTTCAAGAATCAAATATCGCTTCACGGTGTCCCTCCTATTTCTTGTATGCAATGCGTCCGCCGGCCACTGTCAATTCGACTTGACCATAAACAGTGTCGCCGATGAACGGGCTGTTGTGACCTTTGGATAACCAGTCTTTGCCATCGATGACATAAGGTGTGTCAAAATCCACCAAGGTGAAATCTGCCACATCGCCAACTGCTAATTGGCCAGCAGGCAAGTTGAAGGCGCGCGCTGGATTGGTGCTCATCCAAGCCACTAATTGTGCAAGACTGGCGCGGCCGGTTTTGACATAATGCGTATAGATCAAAGCCAGCGCCGTTTCAGCGCCGACGATGCCAAACGCAGCAGCTTTCATCGAGCCGGTTTTCTCAGCGGCGGTATGCGGGGCGTGATCAGTGGCGATCATATCAATGGTGCCATCTTGCAACCCGGCGAACAATGCCTCGCGATCCGCTTTGCTTCTTAGCGGCGGGTTCATCTTGTACATGGCATTGTCGCTAGGAATATCAGCATCGGCTAAGACCAAATGATGCGGGCTGACTTCGGCAGTCACATGGACCCCGCGGGCTTTGGCTTCGCGGATCAGCTGCACCGACTCGGCACAAGAAACATGACAAGCGTGATAATGGACGCCAGAAGCTTGCGCCAACACCAAGTCGCGTGCCAGCTGGGCGGTTTCAGTTAAGTTGCTCATGCCTGGCAAGCCTAATTTGTCAGCATAAGGCCCGGCATTCATCACCCCGTCGCCTTTGAAGCCTTCATCTTCAATGTGCGCCACGATTGGCGCATCAACGGCTGCGGCACCTTGCATCGCGGCAAACATTGTCGCAGCGTCTTGAACCCCGACGCCATCGTTTGAAAAGCCTAATGCCCCAGCCTGCTTCAAGCCGGCATAGTCGGTTGGCTTTTGGGAGTGCAGGCCTTGGGTGATAGCGGCGAATTGTTCAACGTGGATCTTGGCGTCTTGGTGATTCTTGGCGATCAATGCCTTGAGGTCTGCGACGTTATCCGGCACCGGATCTAAGTTCGGCATGGCCACCACGGTGGTGAAGCCGCCATGGGCTGAGGCTAAGGCGCCGGTTTTGATGGTTTCTTTGGCGGTGAAACCAGGTTCGCGGTAGTGCACATGCACATCCACTAACCCAGGCAGCAGCGTTTTGCCTTTGGCGTCGATCACGGTGGTTTTGGCCGGCGCGGCCAAGTGCTGCCCTAAGGCGGTGATGATGCCGTCTTGTGTCAACACATCACCATCATAAGTGGTTGCGGCAACGACATGGACATTCTTAATGAGCAAGTGCATGTTGGTAGCTCCCTTCTTGGATCGGTTGGGATAAGACAAGTTCAAGCATCGCCATGCGCATGAAGACACCGTTGTGCATTTGGGCGAAGATCCGCGATTGCGGGCATTCCACCAAATCATCGGCTAATTCGATGCCGCGGTTGACTGGCGCAGGATGCATGATGATCGCCGATTTCTTGAGTTTGGGATAAAGCTTGTCGCTTAAACCAAACTTCTCATGGTAAGTCGCTTCTGAAAATTCTGCCTTTTCTGCTTCGCTTAAGCGTTCAAATTGCACCCGCAACAGCATCAGCACATCAACTTGTGGCACGATTTCAGCAAGCGGCTGATATGGGCCGTATTTCTCGAATTCTTTGGTGTACCAAGCGCGCGGGCCAGAGAAGGTCAAGTTGGCACCTAGCGCATGCAGCAGCTGCATATCGGATTTGGCGACGCGAGAATGGGTCAAGTCGCCAACAATGCCGATGTTCAACCCGTCAAAATGGCCGAACTCTTCATGGATCGTCATCAAGTCCAGCATCATTTGGCTGGGATGTTGGCCGGCACCATCGCCGGCATTGACGATCCTTAACGGCAAGTGTTCTGCCAGCAGACTTTGGTAATACGACTTCACCGGATGGCGGATCACCGCCACTTGCACCCCGATAGCCGCCAAAGTCCGCAAGGTATCCGCTAGCGTTTCGCCTTTGGTGACGGAGCTTTGCCGCGGATCAAAAGGCAGCACAGTCATGCCTAAGCGGCGCTCGGCCATTTCAAAGCTGGTGTGCGTGCGGGTACTTGGTTCAAAAAACAGATTCGCCGCATACATCGGCGTAGCAAGTTCTGTCTGCGCCCCATTCTTGAACGCCTCGGCGCGGGCAATCAATTGATTGGCCAAGTCAGGCGTGACTTGATTAGCAGAAACGAAATCTGTGATGGACATGGTTATGCCTCCTCGTTAGCAGCGTGCTGCGGTAAAACAAAGTTCAGAAAAATCCCAATGACCGTGGCCAAAGCCAAGCCGGAGAACTGGAAGTTGCCCAGTTTCAATACGGCGTTGCCAATGCCGATGACCAAAATCGTCGAGCCGATCATCAAGTTGCGCTTGCGGCCAAAGTCGACTTTGTTGTCGATCAAGACCTTCAAGCCGTTAGAAGCGATCACCCCAAACAGCAAGAAGCTGATGCCGCCGATGACCGGACTTGGGATGGTGCGGATCAAAGCAGAAAGCTTGCCAACAAAGGCGAACAATACAGCAAAGCCAGCGGCGCCGCCAATGACCCAAACTGAGTGGACTTTGGTCATGGCCATGACCCCAATGTTTTCACCATAAGACGTAACTGGCGGGCCGCCGACGAAACCAGCAATGATCGAGGCGGTACCATCACCGGCCAGCGTGTGGTTCAAGCCGGGATCTTTGAAGAAGTTGCGATGCGTCATTTCATCTAAGACCATGATGTGGCCCATATGCTCCGTCATCGTGACAAAAGCGATCGGCGCCATGGATAAGATTGCATCCCAGTAGAACTTCGGGGTGTAAGTGAGGCCAGGAATTTGAAAAGCCGGTAAGCTCAACCAAGCAGCTTGTTGCACCGGAGCGAAGTTCACGATGCCGACTAACACCGCCAGCACATAGCCGGTGATCAGCCCTAGCAAAATCGGCAGCAGCGAAATGAACCGCTTGAGATACATGTTGTAAATGATCGTTGCGGCTAAAGTCACCATCGCAACGGCGAAATACTTGATGTCATAAACGCTGTTGCCGTTTGCTAAGGTGCGCATCGTTGCGTCTGTTGCGGCGGTACCGGCTAAGCTTAAGCCGATTACCATCACGATTGGCCCAACTACGATCGGCGGCAAAGCCTTATCGATCCATGCGCTGCCGGCAAAGTTCACGATCAAAGCGACAATCAGATACACTACCCCAACGGCGATGGTGCCTTGGGCAATGGCTGGATAGCCGGCGCCTTTCATCAACGCTTGCATCACGGTGATAAACGAGAAGCTTGAGCCCATGTATGCCGGGATCTTGCCGCGGGTGATCAAGATGTACATCAAGGTGCCCACACCGCTTGAAAACAAAGCGATACTTGGATCAAGCCCGACTAAGATCGGCACCAGCACCGTTGAGCCAAACATGGCGAATAAATGCTGAATGGATAAGCCCAGCCAATGCCCGAAGGCCGGTCGGTCGTGAATGTCCAAAATGGCGTCATCGTTATGATATGCCATGTTAGGCCTCCAACTTGGCAATGGAGATGCCGTCTTCGCCATCTAATTCGGCGACTTCGACGTTGATCTCTTCGGATAAAGCCGTCGGGATGTTCTTGCCGACAAAGTCTGGGCGAATCGGCAATTCACGGTGGCCGCGATCAACCAAGACGGCTAAGCTGATCTTGTTAGGCCGGCCTTGATCCATCAAAGCGTCAAGCGCGGCGCGAATGGTGCGGCCGGTGAAGATCACATCATCAACTAAGATCACATGCTTGTCGGTGATGGAAACTGGCAAGTCGGCGCCTTCCACATCTGGCGTCAAAGAATGGTCAAGCTTGTGCACGTCATCGCGGTACATGCGGATGTCTAATTCGCCAACCGGCACCTTCAGGCCTTCAAGTTGTTCCAAGCGCTTGGCGATGCGATTAGCCAAGTAAATGCCGCGGGTTTTGATGCCGACGATCACCAATTCTTTGAGATCTTTGTTCTGCTCAATGATCTCATAAGTGATCCGGGTTAAGGCGCGCTGCATGGTGACGCCGTCGACTACTGTTTTTGCCATAATGACACTCTCCTTTGAGTATGAAAAAAGTCGCCTTCTAGCCAGATTAGTTAGAAGGCGACTTGCAGTCGGATATACTCCTGCCGCAGCAGGATGGGATACCTTCTAAGCCTCACTGGACTTAGTTAAAGGTGCTTGTTAAGTTGTGAATAGCTTATCGGATCAGGCGCGTTTTGTCAATGCCTTGGCGCAAATCTTGCAAAGTTTCGGTAAATATTGCCGGTGGGTCAACGGTAAATTCCAGCCACTGATGCGTGGTGGGATGTTCAAAGCCTAACAACGCCGCATGCAGAAACTGCCCGTGGCCTGGCAAGGTGCGCTTAGGGCCATATAACGGATCGCCTGCCAGCGGATGATGGATATAGGCCATATGCACACGGATCTGATGGGTGCGCCCGGTTTCTAAGACACATTCCACCAGTGAGTAATTCCCTAGCGACTCAAGTACGGTAAAATGCGTCACCGCCTGCCTGCCGCCGGCGACGACGGCTTGGCGCTTGCGATCTTTGGGATCGCGGGCCAGCGGCGCATCAATGGTGCCGCTGGCAGTTTTGAAAGTGCCATGCACGATTGCCAGATATTTGCGAGCCGAAGTTTTGGCTTTCAGCTGCGCGCTTAAGCTCAGCTGCGCCACTTGGGTCTTAGCCACCATCAACAAGCCGCTGGTATCTTTATCGATGCGGTGCACGATCCCTGGCCGCAAGACGTCGTTAATGCCAGTTAATGTGGTGTGGCCTAAGATCGCATTGACCAAGGTATGATCAGGATGCCCTGGTGCAGGATGCACGACCATGTCTTGAGGCTTGTTGACCACAATAACTTGGTCGTCTTCATAGACGATGTCTAAGGGGATCGCTTCAGGCTTGGCTTCAAGCGGCACCGGTTCAGGCGGCGTCACGACCACTTCATCGCCTGAATGGACCTTGTATTTGGCGGCAGCTGGTTGGCCATTAACGGTAACGTGGCCGTGATCCAGCCAAGTTTTGGCTTGCGAGCGGGTGAGATCAGGCAAAGTTTCTGCCAGCACCTTATCGATGCGGCCGCTTTGATCGGTAATGGTAAAGCGGGTCATCGCTTGGCCTGCTTCCCATCAAAGAACAACAAATGGATCAACACCAACACCACCCCGACGGTTAAACACGCGTCGGCAAAGTTGAAGATGGCAAAATTCATGAAGTCCACTTGAAACATGTCGGTGACAAAGCCTTGGCGCAGACGGTCGATAAAGTTGCCGATCGCGCCGGCTAAGATGAACGCCAAGCCCAAGCGATACACCCGCTGGCCTTTAGAATCGCGCCACAACCACACCACCACGCCAATGGCGATGATGGTGATGATATAGAAGAACCACTGCTGGCCTTCCAGCATTGAGAATGCCGCGCCAGTGTTCTTAATGTGGGTCAGGCTCATGACCCCGGGGATGAAGGTAATGGTTTGGCCGATCGCCAAATGGGCCACGACCCAGGCTTTGATCACTTGATCAACAGCGACCATCGCCACTGCAAAAATTAAATAACTTAACAAACAATTTCCTCCAGTACAGTGCGGATCGCGGCCAGATCCGCCAAGGTTTGAATTTCGGTGGCGCGCCGATACAACAGCGCCGCCGGATGGGCACAAGCAGCCACCAGCCGGCGCGGCCCAGGCCGCCAAGCCGCATCGGCGCGCGCCATCACCGCCACCGGGCGCACTTGGCCATGCCAATCGCGCAACAAGCCGGCGCCTAAGCGCTGCAAGGCCACAGTACCCATTGCCAAGATCGGCACTTGCGGCAAAGCAGCCAATTCTTGATCTAACAAACCGGCTTCTTGGGCCATTTCTTGGCGCGTCGGCGGCCGATTGCCAATGCGGCCGTTGGCTTTGACTTGGATCGGGCGGCGATGAAAGCTCATGGTAATAAACACCATTTCGCGCATCACCCCTAACGCGTCAAGCATCAAGTCCAACTTCACCCCAGCGCGGCCGGTAAAAGGCCGCTGGCTGGTGACTTCCGTTGCGCCTGGTGCTTCACCGACTAAGATCAGCTGCGGCGTCAAACTGCCATAGCCTGGCACAAAGCCTTGCGTTTGCGGATAGACCTGCGCCGCAAACTCGGCCAAAAGTGCATCAGGCAACGGATTATGCGGCCAATTCACCATTAGAACAAGCCAGAGATCACACCGTCGTCAGACACATCCATGTTCAATGCCGCTGGTTGTTTTGGCAAGCCAGGCATCGTCAACACCGAACCGGTCATGACAACTAAGAAGCCGGCGCCAAGTTTAGGCATGATGTCGCGCACATGCATGGTGAACCCGGTTGGTGCGCCGAGCTGCTTAGGATCGTCAGACAGCGAATATTGAGTCTTGGCCATGCAAACCGGCAAATTGTCCCAGCCGTTGGCATAAATGGTCTTTAACGCCAATTCTGCTTTGTGATCATAGGCCACGTCTGCCCCGCCGTAGATCTTTTGCACGATGGTGAGGATCTTGTCTTCTACTGATGCGTTGACATCATACAATGGGTTGAAGGTGCTTGGGGTGTTCAAAGCCTCAACTAACGCGTCAGCCAGCGGCAACGCACCGCTGCCGCCTTGGCCCCACACATCCGAAGCAAAAGCCGGCACCGCTAATTCAGCACAAGCATCGATCAAATATTGTAATTCAGCTTGGGTATCTGAGGTGAATTGGTTGATCGCGACCAACACTGGCCGACCATATTGCTGCATGTTGGCAATGTGGCGCTTCAAGTTAACAAAGCCCTGCTTTAAAGCCGGCAGGTCTTCTACAGTCAAGTCTTTGAGACTTTGGCCGCCGTTGTACTTCAACGCCCGCACTGTGGCGACGATCACCACCGCATCAGGGGTTTTGCCCAGCACCGGCGCTTTGATGTCCATGAACTTCTCCGCGCCAAGATCGGCGCCAAAGCCTGCTTCAGTCAGCGCAATATCGCCGAGCTGCAGCGCGGTTTTGGTGGCTAAGACAGAATTGCAGCCATGGGCGATGTTGGCAAACGGGCCGCCATGGATGAACGTCGGGGTGTGCGCCAGCGTTTGGACGAGGTTGGGCTTTAAGGCGTCTTTGAGCAAAACGGCGATGGCGCCGGTCACGCCTAATTCGGCCACAGTCACTGGTTTGCGATCGTAAGTGAAGCCAATGACGATTTTGGCGATGCGGGCTTTGAGATCATGCATGTTCTCCGCCAAGCACAACACGGCCATTAATTCAGAAGCCACCGTGATGTCAAATTGATTCTCCCGCGGCACCCCGGAAGTGGCGCCGCCAATGCCGATGATCGTGTGGCGCAAGGCGCGATCGTTGATGTCCAGCACCCGGTTCCACAAGATGCGCCGCGGATCGATGTTTAAAGCATTCCCTTGTTGCAAGTGGTTATCGATCAACGCTGCCAAAGTGTCTACCGCGGTGGTCAAAGCGTGCATATCCCCGGTAAAATGCAAATTGATGTCTTCCATTGGCACCACCTGGGAATAGCCGCCGCCAGTCGCGCCGCCTTTCATGCCCATTACCGGCCCCAATGACGGTTCGCGCAAGGCGATCACCGCATTGTGATGGCGCTGATTCAAAGCATCACCTAAGCCAATGGTGACGGTAGATTTGCCTTCACCAGCAGGCGTAGGATTGATCGACGTGACCAACACCAATTTGCCTAAAGGCTTGTTGGCCAAGCGCTTCAAAGTTGGGTAGCTGAGTTTGGCTTTGGCGCGGCCGTATAATTCCAAGTCGGCTTCAGTTAACCCGACTTTGGCAGCAACTTCAGTGATCGGCAGGATTTCGGCAGCTTGTGCGATTTCAATATCAGACACGGTGGTTCCCCTTTCTGTGAACAACAATGAGACCAACATCAGCAAAAGCCGAACAGAGCTTTTGCAAATTAACTAAACGTACGATAGTGATTTTACCATAAGTTGTTGTATCAAGACATAACGAATGTGTCTTGACGGTTATTGTTCGGATTGACGTCAAGGGAATGGTTAAACGATGGCGTCTGGTGAAGCGTGCTAAGGTAATCGCATGTGCTTTTAGCGTTAATTTACGGCCGAGCACTTGGATCACGCAGCCGCCAATGGTGGCTGCAAGCAGCCCCACTGCCGGCCAGAACACACTGTCATAGGCACCAAATTCCATTTGTAAGATGACACTCAACCCCACCAACGCCACTGCGCCACCCCAAAATATGCTAAAATCGATCCAAGACGGTTGATAGTAGAAGCGTTTGATGTGATCACGACCTTTTCTTGCGGCATTGCGGCTTGGTTTGGACACGTGTTACATTCTACCATATCCCTATGGCATCGTCTGCAATTACCCGTCAAGCTTAGGGGTTAGCTTAGAAAGGACCAGTTATGATCAAATTATATACCGATGCCGCCACCAAAGGCGATCATGGGATCGGCGGCGTCGGCATCTTGATCCTCGCAGGCGGCGTGCAAGACCAGACGCATCTGGCGCTGGCAGCAATGTCCAATCACGAAGCGGAGTTTGCGGCGGCTTTAGCCGGCTTCAAACGAGTGCACGAATTAGGCCTCGACGGATTGGTGAGTTATTATGCCGATTCTAAATTGGTCATCGATTCGTTAGACAAGCATTACGCCAAACACTACCAGCCGCAACTCGACGCTTTGTTTCAAGAAATCGCGCAATTCTCGCAAGTGTTGTGGCAATGGATCCCAGAGCGCAACAACCATGGCGCGCATCAACTGGCCCAACAAGGGTTGCGCCTGGCCGAAGCCAACGCAGCAAAAACCGTGGGCAAGCCATCGATCACCTAGTCCCAAGGCCCAGGGTAACGCCCAGTAACGCAAAAGTCTCTGCACCGCGATTCAAAGTTCGAATCGTCGTGCAGAGACGCTTGCGTTATTAGCTACACCGCTTGATGGCTCAGCTTTGAACTGCTTGTCAAGTTTAGTCTAAAACTTTGAATTGTTCCTTGCGATCCATGTAATCCTTGGCGCCTGCAGGAGCGGCAATGCCGCCAAAAGGCATCTGGGCGCGTAAGGTCCAGTTAGCCGGGATATCGAAGGCTTGGGCAACCAATTCGTCAACCAGCGGGTTATAATGTTGTAAAGAAGCACCGATTTGGTTGTTGGCCAAAGCCACCCAAGTGTTCAATTGGCCGGAACCTTGCGCTTGTTCCGCCCAGCCGGCGAAGTTATCGGCATATAATGTAAAGTCTTTTTCTAATTGGTGGACCACAGCCGTGTCGGTGAAGAATAAGATGGTGCCATAAGCCGCTTTGAAGCTGGCGATCTTCTGCTTGGTCTTCTCGTAAGCTTCGGCAGTTGGGACTTCGGTTTCAAGCCGCTTGACCACAATGTCCCACAGTTGATCATGCTTGTCGCCAAACAAGAATACGGCGCGCGTGGTTTGGGAGTTGAAGGCCGTTGGCGTTTCTTGGATCACATCTTCGACCAAGTTCACGATCGCGTCTTGGCTCAGCGGCACGGCTTTGTTTAAGGCATAGATGCTGCGGCGAGCTTTCAAGGATGTCAATAAATCAGTATTCATGTGGTTACCACCTTTATCATTAAGTATGGCGTTATTATAGCAACTGACATTTTGTAAGTAAATAGAATACCGAAAAATAATTAATTTAATTTCAAAAGGAGGCCCTTATGTCCCTACTTACCGGCCTATTGTTGGCCTTGATCGTGCTGAACACTTTAGGGGCGATTTTTACCGTGTTGCGCTCAGTGCGCGATATCGCCACCACTTGGGCATGGCTGTTGGTGCTGATCTTCTTGCCGGTGATCGGCTTTGTGATCTATTTATTTGTGGGCCGCCGCTTGTCCGCCAAGAAAATGCAGCTGATCCAAGCCGAATACGCCAAGGCGATCGCCGCTTTCGTGCAGCTGCAAAAGCGGGCCAATGCTCATGGCCGCTTGTTGCCGGAAGATCAGCTCACCCAAAGCGGCCGCGAGTTGATCAATTTATTTCTCAACACCGCCCGCGCGCCGGTTTTGACCAACAGCGATGTCAGCATTTATGTCGATGGCAAAAGCAAATTTGCAGCGCTGTTAGCCGATATTGCCGCGGCCAAGGATTTTATTGATGTGGAGTATTACACCATTTACCCTGACGCCATCGGCACGCAACTGCGCGATTTGTTGGTCAAGAAAGCCAAACAAGGCGTCAAGGTGCGCGTCGTGTATGATGCATGGGGCTCCATGGGTGCCAATGCGCGCTGGTGGCGGCCTTTGGTCCAAGCCGGCGGGGCTGCGGAAGCATATTTCTCGTCACGCTGGTTGATCTTGGATTTTCGCATGAATTATCGCCTGCATCGCAAGCTGGTGGTGATCGATGATCAAATCGGCTATATCGGCGGCTTTAATGTCGGCGATCAATACCTGTCCCGCAGCAAGAAATTTGGTTTCTGGCGCGATACCCATTTGCGGATCAAAGGCGATACGGTGATGGCATTGAAGATCCAATTTACCATGGATTGGAACGCCACCGTCAGCCAAGGCCGCCAGCTGCCTTATCCCACGCGGCCGCTGGCCAGCTTGGCCAACGGCTCGGCTAAGGCCATGCAAATCGTCGCTTCCGGGCCGGATTCCAACGCGCAGCAAATCAAAGCCGGCTATGTGCGCTTGATCACTGGTGCCACCAAATCTGTGCGCATCCAAACCCCTTATTTGATCCCTGATGATACGGTGTTTGATGCGTTGATGAATGCGGCTTTGGCGGGGATCGACGTGCAGGTGATGATCCCTAATATGCCGGATCACCCCTTCATCTTTCGCGCGACGCAATATTACGCTAACGCCTTAACGCGCGTTGGCGTCAAAGTGTTCCATTACCAAAACGGCTTCTTACATGCCAAAACCATGGTGGTAGATGATTGCTTGGCCAGTGTCGGCAGTGCCAACATGGATATTCGCAGCTTCAAGTTGAACTTTGAAGTCAATGCTTTCATTTACGATCCGCAAATCGCCGGCCAACTGGCGCAAGCGTTTGACGCTGATTTAAAGCATTGTGTTCGTGTGACCCCGGAAACGATCGCGGCTCAAGGCTGGTATCTGCACTTCAAGCAGCACTTCTCACGCCTGTTGTCCCCGATCTTGTAGCTTGCAATTTGGCTTGGGGTGGGTATAATGATTAGGCACCATATGTCGTGGGTGATCGGTGAAGATACGATATATGGTATTCTCGCTTGACGTCGACTACCAGATTCGGTATACTGGTCCTATCAGATCAGTAGAACGAGGCGATTAACATGAATAACAATGTCACACTTTTCACCAAGAACGGCTGCCCGCAATGTCGCATGACCAAGAATTACTTGGTTCAACACGGGATCAGCTTCACCGAACACAACATCAACGACGAGCCTGAATATATCGATTACCTAAAGAACAAAGGCTTCCAAGCGGTACCTGTGCTTGAAGCAGAAGGCTTGGATGCCTTCTCCGGCTTCCGCCCAGATGCTTTGAAGCAATTAGCCAGCTAAACCGCTGCATACCTCCCAGTTGTGGGAGGTTTTTTTGTACCCAAAGCGGAGCAGCCCGCACTTAGCGGTGGATATAAGGCGGGATGACGCAAAGGCGTTCTTTGCCTTGGCGGCGTCACGACTTATATCACGCCGCGTTGGGCTGCGCAGCTCGACGAAACCAGAGCGGAGTGGCGCGCTTCTAGCGGGTCGGGTAGCCTAGCCATTGCGCATGAGGCGGTCTTTGCCTCAAGTGCAATGGCGTAGCTAGCCGCACCCGCGTTGCGCCACGCAGCTCAACGAAGACCACAGCGTTTGAAGCATGGACTCCAGTTTTTGGGCAAGGCCCGGATCGGTGAAGCTCCGGCGCGTGGGGCCAGCAAGATGGCGCAGGCTGTGCGGCCGGCTTCAACCACGCAAAATACGCGTGTTTTACGCCTAACTTTTGAGCTTTGCACTCGCCTGCGGCTCGCCTCGCAAATCTCAAAAGTTGCCGCGTGTGCTGTCGAGCAAGCCTCGCAAAGTACGCGAGGCTCACCTGACACCACACGTTTCACGGCCTGACCATCTTGCTGGCCCCACGCACCTGCGCTTCACCAATCCTGCGAAATTCGCATCAGGTTACTAAACTGCTCGCGCATGCGGTACGATATCAAAATTGGAGTTACGGTCTGAATCAAGGTAAGCCACCTCTCTTCCGCGAGTAATCGCGTGAGGAAAGTGGTTTGTTTGCGTACAAGAAACTGCATACAATAGGCACATTGAATCTAATTGTAAAAAGTTTGTAAAGTGCTTGCACAGGTTTAGCGATGGTGCTATATTATCGTTGCAACCTGCAGTGGGGTGTTGAGACTGGCAAAGTACAAGTTGGTCTGTACCCGGCATCCCTACACGAGCTGATTTGAGGGTGTATGTGTAACGGCATGCACCGCGGCTCGTGCGTTCAAAGCGCCAGTGCGCCATGAAGCCTAGTGTCCGAAGCCCTAGGCAATGCCAGGACGTTATCAGATCGTACCACCACCTCAGCGCACGTAGGCTTACGGCGCTGAGTACTTAACTGAATATACCAGAGCGGAGCAAAGCGCATTTAGCGATGTGTATAAGACAGCCTGAGTCAATGGCGGTCTTGGCCATGGACTCGGGGTGGCTTATACGCAATCGCGTTGCTTTGCGCAGCTCGACGATCAACAGGCATAAGGAAACATAGCCTGTTGCAACAATTACACGATGGCGAATACGCTGATCGTGTATTTGTTGTGGATGCGTGTGGCGGCTTGCCAATCAGGTGCGCCGTTTTTTACTCGAGCAATGACGCATAAGGCATGGTAACATTGAGGCGTCCTTTGCCCAAATGCTGTCATGACTGATCGCACGACACACACCTTTCCTTCGTGATTTGCACATCCCCTTGCCTGACGAAGCGCTATCAAATTGCTGATCCAGCCACTTGGAAATTCACGTCTTTGGAGGCATGCGTAATATCCGAACAACAAGTTTGTACCCATCACTTACCGAAGCTGGCAATCAGCACCTGTGATCCTTGGCCCATCTGTATTTGACACAATTGTTTCACGTGAAACATAATATGTGCCACCACAATTGCCGATCAATCCCCTCCCACACAAATACGCCTCAGCTGACTTCACTTAGAAGCCTGCTGAGGCGTATTTTAATCAATTACCAAATCGTGATGCGCTTATCAGGCGCCAAGTACATGCCATCGCCTGGTTTCACGTCAAAAGTGTCGTACCAAGCGTCGAGGTTTTGGACTTGAACATTGGCCCGCAGTTTGGCTGGGGCGTGGACGTCAATGGACAGCAAGAGTTGTTGATATTCTTTGCGCGCCTTCATGCGCCAAACCATAGCCCAGTTGATGAAGAAGGCCTTCAAGTCGGTATCATCTAAGCGCTGGGCGGTTTCAAGCGCCGCTGCCAGCCCGCCGGCATCGGCGATGTTTTCGGAAACGACCAGCTTGCCGTTGACCTTGCCGGCTTCGGTTTCAAGCCCGTCGAATTGATCGATCATTGCTTGGGTCAAGCCTTTGAAATGATCGTAGTCAGCCGGCAGCCACCAGTCGCTGAGGTTACCGAATTCATCAAATTGCGCCCCATTGTTGTCAAAGCCATGCGAGATTTCATGGGCGATCACAGCGCCGATGCCGCCAAGGTTTTGGCTGTCGGATTGATCCAAAGCATAGAATGGTGCTTGCAAGATCGCTGCCGGGAACGTAATGTCATTGCGCGACGGGTCGTAACAAGCGTTGACCAAATGCCCTGGCATTGCCCAGTCGCCGCGGTTGACTGGCTGCGTCAGTTGTTCGCGGTTGTAAGCGTGCTTGGCTTCGGCAATTTGTAAGCAGGCGTTCATTAAATCCGTGTCAGTATCCACATGCAAGCGGTCATAAACAGCCTTGGCTTGTTCTGGATAGCCCATTTTAAGCACCATGGTGTCGAGTTTGACAATCGCCTTGTCTTTGGTGGCTTGTGATAGCCAGCTGGAGTTGGCGAGCCGGCGCTTATAAGTGGCGATCATTTTCTCCACTAAACTGGTAACGTCAGCTTTGGCGGCTTCGCCAAAGTACGTCTTGCCATAATAAATCCCGATCGGTTCAGAAAATACCGAATTGGCCAAGCGATAAGCATGTTTGGCTTGCGTCGGCGCAGCAGGCAAACCGGATAAGGCCCGGGAGAAAGTGCCGCCTAACTTGCGCAATTCATCAGACAAATAGCCAGTGTTGCTCAATAATTCGATCACATAAGCCCAATGTTTGTATTGGGTGAAGGTTTCAGCGTTAAACAACGTGCTGAATTCATCCAAGAAGCGCGGATCGGCGACGATCACAGTTTCTGGATGGGCAGGCAGCGTGGCTTTGACAAAAGCGGCGAAATCAAACTCACCAAACTTCTTGGCCACGTCAGCAAAGTCGTATGGGTTGTAAGCTTTTGGATAATCCGCCCATTCTTCTGAACTCTTGACCCGCTTGGCAATTTGCGCATCAAACGCTTCGGTGTCGGCTAAGTAAGCGGCTTGGTCGGCTTCAGAAAGGCTGGTTTGCGCCAGGATCTGCTTGGCCATATCTGCCCACAGCCCTAACAATTGCTTGCCTTGCGGGTTGTCCTCGGCATAATAGGTGGTGTCTGGCAGAATGGTGCTTGGACCAGACAGCGTATAGGCATTCTTGGCTGTATCTTTCATATCCGGTTCCACACCGGCGCTGAATGGCAGCGGGAACAACTGACTGTCTAAAGTGGCCGCTTGTTGATTAAACGCTTGCAAGTCATTGACTTGCTGCAAGGTTTCCAGGCGCTTGAGCACCGGCTTGATGCCCAGTTCGTCACGCTTGGCAAAGTCTTTGGCCATTTGGTACAAGGCAACGGCTTCTTTGAAGTAGCGGTCTGGTGCCGGTTTGGTACCAGCAGCCACTGCGTCAAAATCAGCCATCAGTTGTTTTTCAACGCCGTCAGCCAAATCGGCAAAGCCTCCGGTGCTTGGCTTATCGTCTGGGATCACCGCAGTTTCGGCCCATTGGCCATTCACAGCTTCATACAGATCATCTTGATATCGCGTCATACACAAATACCCCTTTCGCGGTTCGTTGGGGTAATTATACCCCACTCCACCAGCCGGTGCACTTGTGAACAAAATACTTTGTCCACAAGGGTTTTCAAATACAGTAATAGCGTTTACAATGTAACAGTAATCAACTCACTGTTTAGACTGGAGGAACCAGTAATGTATTATGTGATCATGCCAAAACACGATATTCGTGAGAATCTCGCAACTGAACAGTACCTGATGAACCAGAAGAATTTTGATGAGCCGCTATTACTGTTCTATTATGAAGAGCCAAGTGTTATCATCGGCCGCAATCAGAATGCCCAAGAAGAACTGAACCTCGATTATATCCAACAACACAACGTTACCGTCACCCGCCGCACTTCCGGCGGCGGTGCGGTGTACCACGATTTAGGCAATCTGTGCTTCTCGTTTGTGGTGGATTCTGATTCTGAAGAATTCGGGGACTTCAAGTCCTTCACCCAGCCGATCGTCGACGCCTTGCATGCCATGGGCGCCACCACTGCCGAAGTTTCCGGGCGCAACGATATTCTCGTTGACGGCCGCAAGTTCTCCGGCTCTGCCATGTATTCACGCAACGGCAAGACGTTCTGCCATGGCACGTTGATGCTTGATGTGGATATGTCTCAAGTGCCAAAGGTCTTAAACGTGCCTGCCGATAAGATCGCTTCTAAAGGCATTCAAAGCGTACGCAGCCGCGTGACCAACCTGCGGCCGTATTTGGCTCCAAAGTTTCAATCCCTCACGGTACCGGAATTTCGCGATGTGCTGTTGACGCGGCTGTTTGGCGTCAAAGACGTGGCTGAGATCAAAGACCGCGAATATCACATCACCAAAGAAGATCAAGTGGCGATCGATCAAATCAACGCCGCGCAGTTCTCCAATTGGGACTGGAACTTCGGCAAGTCACCGGCATACACCACCAAGAAGCGCAAGCACTTTGACATGGGTACCATCGATGCGCGCTTGACCACCGACGCCGGCAAGATCCAAAGCATCACCTTCTATGGTGATTTCTTCGGGCCCAAAGATGTGGCAGAAGTTGCCCAAGCCTTGACTGGTGTGGTATATGATCGCGCACATGTCAGTGCCGCTTTAGCCAAGCTCGATTTAAACCAATACTTCACCGGGATTCCCACTGATGATATCATCGATTTGTTAGTCAGCTGATGTCACGAAGACCCCGCAACCAATCACGGTTGCGGGGTCTTTTTATTGGTTTAGGTTGGGCGTAATCGGTTCGATCAGGTCGTTTCGACGGTGTAACATGCTGATTTACGCCCACGCAATGTGGGCAATGGCATATTCTTGGATGCGCTTTGCCCCTTTCGTGGTGGTGATTGTCACGGTGCTGCGCTCTTGATACGGTTTGACCGTCCCAGGCGCGATGGCATCGATCACCCCGTGCAACTGTTGCTTATCGATCGTCTTGACCTTCACCGGCCGTTTGGTCAGCAAGGCATCTTCAAGTAGGCTGATAATCTCCGTGGTCCGTTGGCTCATTTAAGTTCCTCCTTTTGCACGTGAAACCGATTACAACCACAGTATACCCAAAATGCAGCGACTTGTCAGTACCCTAGCGTTAAGTCCACAATATGTGTCGCAATTTGACCAGTCGCCGCCAAGGCTTCAAGGTTCGGCACGAAAATTTCGGCCACTTGTCGGCGCAATTGCTCGGTTTGGCCGCTGATGTGCGGCGTGATCAACACATCAGCACGCCGCCACAGCGGATGGTCAACCGGCAGCGGTTCGTCTTCAAAGACATCAAGCACCGCCCTGCCTACCTGGTTGCTGTTCAAAGCCTGTAACAAGTCGTCGGTTGCCACAGACGCCCCGCGCCCCACGTTGACAAATACCGGCTTAGCCTGCAGCTGCGCAAAAAATGTGGCGTCAAAATAATGTGTGGTTTCAGGGGTTAATGGCATGGTGTTGACGATAATGTCAGCTTGCGCCACGGCTTGCGCGGCTGCTTGTTTGGTTAATGTTTGAACAAAGCCTGCCACTTTGCGCCCAGAATGATTGACGCCAATGACCGTCGCACCAAATTCACTTAAGTGGCGCGCCACTGCTTGGCCGATATGGCCGGTGCCAAAGACGACGGCTTGTTTGTGGCGCAAGGTCCACATTTGCTTAAAGCGGGCCTGCGCGTCCCAGTTGGTGGCTTGCGGATAGAAGCCGCGGGCCATGGCCAAGATCCCGCCAAGCACATATTCGGCGATCGGCTCAGCGTGAATGCCTGCGGTGTTGGCCAATTGGATGTGCTGCGCTTGCAAACTCGCCAGCGGCAAATAATCGACTCCGGCGGACATCGCCTGCACAAAGCGCACGCGATTCGGTTTTTCAATCAGGGCTTGGGCATCGGCATTCCAGCCCAAAATCACATCGATGGTTGCGCCCATCGCGGGCTGGTATTGATCGCGCTCGATGATTTGCCAGTCAGGATGAGCCGCCAATAAGTCGGGCTTGGCGGCTTTAGGCAAGGCGTATAAGGTTAAGATCTTCATAGCATACCTCCTGGTCCTATCATACCGTCACGTTGGCCAAGCGTCTATTCTGACTTAACTTGCGGCGGCATCAAACTGACATCATCGCGATGGTGCAAGGTGATTTGCTCCCCTGCGGCGCAACGGCTATCGATCAGCTCCTCTCCCCATTTACACAGCTGATTCAACAAACCATTGAGACTTTCGCCGCGCGCCGTCAAGGCATATTCAACATGCGGCGGGATCTGATCGAACACAGTGCGGCTGACGATACCGTCATGTTCCAGTTCACGAAGCTGTTGCGTTAGCATTTTCTGCGTGATTTGCGGGATCGCCCGCCGCAATTCACCGTTGCGCATGGCTTGATGGCGTAAGTGACACAAGATGATGGCTTTCCACTTACCACCGATGACTTCCATCGTTGCTTCAACGCCAATATTGTAAGTCGCCATATTACCTCCATAGGCACTAAAAGGTGCGTAAGGCACATTATAGTGCATGCTTGTTGTTTGGTGCTCAGCCAGTATAATCAATTTCTGTTGCTAAGACAAGCGAATGCAGGAGGAAGATATGAAACAAAACAGAACTCGCTTTGGTGCTTCCCTGACTTTACTAGCGTTGGCCATAAGCGCGTTTGCGATTGGGATGACCGAGTTCATCAGCGTCGGCGTGATGCCTTTGATCGTTAACGCGTTTGGTGTCGATTTAAGTACCGCAGGTTTGACGGTGTCAGCTTATGCCGCAGGAATCATGGTCGGCGCACCGCTGTTAACGGCGGCAACTGCGAGATTGCCGCGCAAGCAGTTGTTATTAGCGGTGATGGTCACCTTCGTGGTTGGTAATCTCGTCACCGCAAGCGCGCCGAGTTTCGCGATGTTACTGATTGGCCGGGTTATCGCCGCGCTGGCACATGGCTTGTTCATGGCGGTGGCCACAGTGATCGCTGCCAATGTCGTCACCGTTGATCGCCGTGCCAGTGCAATCGCAACAATATTCACCGGTTTGACCGTAGCCACGGTAACCGGGGTGCCGTTGGGGACCTTCATTGCCCAACATGCCAGCTGGCGGGTTGCTTTCGGGTTTATTGCCGCTTTAGGACTGGTGGCATTGGTCACCAATAGTTGGTTAGTCCCTAATGATTTACCGCTTCCTACGCCCAGTGCACGCGGGGGGATCGGGCGCTTGTTGCGTAATCCGCGCATCCGCGCCGGATTGGTGATCACTGCGCTTGGCTATGGCGCAAGTTTTCCCGTCTACACATATTTAGGGGCCATCTTGACCAAGCAAGGCTGGTCAAGTCGCGCCAGTGTCTGGATCTTGTTGGGCTATGGCGCGGCTGTAGCTGTTGGCAATAGCCTTGGCGGCCGCTTGAGTAACCTGCAGCCGCTGCGGGCTTTGAGTGGGATGTTTGGCGGGTTAACCATGCTGATGTTGATAATGGCTTGGGGTATTCATGATCAGGTTATCGGGTTGGTGCTGGTGATCTTGCTGGGTTTGTTAGCGTTTATGAATGTGCCAGGTTTGCAGTTGTTAACAATGCAAATTGCCGAAGACGAACTGCCTGCAGATGCGCAATTGGCGTCAGCCTTGAATATTTCGGGATTTAATGTCGGCATCATGATCGGCTCATTTGCCGGAGGACAGTTGTTGACGCATTGGGGATTGTGGCTCACCCCGCTTGGCGGCATCGCCATGGGCGCGCTGGCTTTAATTGCGACCTTGCGCCTGCGCCAAGCCAACAGTGTTGCCGAAACATGCAGCGACTGTTCATCTGATGATTGAGCTGCGGCGCTGACGCAACACCTGTCAAGTCTTTGCGCAATTTCTCATTGCTGTAGCCCCTGTTGGCGTGTATACTATTTCCTAGATGTCTAATATTTTCAAAAAATGACCGGCCGGTCTTCAGATTAGCTTATTCCACAAATGCGAGTTGCATATATGGAACACTATCCATTGGTTAGTGCTAAGCGTCTGAGCAGCGACTGGTTTTTTTGTGCGCAAAATCATGGCCGACCCTGGCATTGTTTGGATTTGACTTTTGGATATCTGCCAGCTCTTTGATATGTCAGTCAACGTGTCAACGTTCGTTGGCCCCAACCGACGGACGTATCAAACCACCTCCGACTTCACCACGACGGGGATGGCGCAGATGGCGCTATCGCTTCCCCCAATGAGGCGATAGCATTGAACCCGGCTTGCGAGCTGGGTTTTTGTATACGCGTGTGCTGATTGATTCGGCCGCGCCGGTCTAATTTGTCATCATTGGCGGTAACAAGCACCTAACAGGAGGCAGAGCATGTCAGATCAACCTAAATTAACCCCAACTGATATTGACCATGTTGCGGCACCAGAACCAGAGGTGTTGGCCGCTTTCTTGCGGCAAGAACAGGCACGCAAAGCCCAAGACGCGGCCAAGGTTCTCAATCAAGCCAATTCAGATCGGAGGCGCGACTAAGTTGCCAGTAACCAAACGCTATTTGATCCGCGACGCGCAAACTAATGACATGATTTCCTACGCCAATTTAGCCACGACGCAGCGGGTGTTGCATCACCTGCTTTGGCAAGCGTATGCCGCGCATGTCGGCTTGCAACAACACACGGATCCACAATCTGCAGATACAGACGATGCCCAGGCTGATGAGCCGACTTATCTCGGCGCTTTTGAGGACTATCGCGAGACGATCCGCAGCAACATTGATTTGTGGATCAGGCCCGACTATTGGAATTATGCGATGCACTATGCGGCAGTTAGGATTTATGCCGTTGACCCGAATCGTAAATTCCGCAAGGCGTTTGCCCCTTTCAAGCCTTGGCACGAACCCGAAATTGCCGGCCCATTACCAACAGACGAACCAGAGTCTGATGTGGATTTGACCCTGGTGGCGTTTTTCGAGCACGAAGCGATTTACATGACGCAACCGGATATTCCAATCGGTGCGATTTTGCCAGATGAAGCCATCGATCTGTTCGTTGATTCTTGGTACCAAGATCACCCAGAAGACTGGCCTGATGGTGACGCCTAGTCTGCAGGCACTTGATGGAAGAAAATAAAGGCATCCCTCACCCTGATTGTTAGGGTAAGAGATGCCTTTATTGACGTTGAAAACTGCCGTACCAGGTCCGATATGCGCCGTGTAAACCAGCACTGGCTGATTTGACCAAGCTGCGTTATTAACGTCATCTGTTCGTTAGTGAATGCAGCCTTGGTGGATCTGCTCATTCGTAAGCAAAACCATGGTGTTGGCACCAGTCCACCGCCAGTTGCCGATATGCCTCATCTTTGAAAGCATACCACTGTTGCAATAGCCCTTGCCGCTCAACTGTAGCCCGAAACATCCGAAACGCGCCGCGCCCGTGAATCGCATCGGCGAGCTGATCTCGGGCCTCTCCTGCTGGCAAGGCGGCGATGAAATCCTGCATGATCCGGTAGTCGTCGCGTTCCCACTGACCAGGCAGGGTGATGTAGCGTTCATCGTTGATATCGAAGTCATCGGCATCCACCGCGCTGTCATCTGAATACAGCAGGGTTTCGCCAGTTTTGCTGTCTAATACGTAACTGATGTCCTCGTTAGAAAGTTCGATACTTTCGATGACGTCATCCAACTTGATTTTCATTCCGTACGCCTCCAATTGTTTAACATGATCCGTTTGCAGCGATGCGTAAGCGGTATCAATGTCTCTTTGCTCAATCATAAACCATCTCAGAACGAAAAAACATAAGCTTTCACGCGTGGTTGCTGGTATCTGCGGTCCATTGACTACCCAAGAAGTCTTGCTGCACGGTTTAGATAGCGGTTACATCAGCTCCCGCTCACTGCTTAACGGCGTACCAGCAAACACTAGCAGTATTGATCTGCGGTATAATGACGGCATGGAGGGATGATTATGTCACTTGCAGCAGCAATCAACACCCTGGCGGCGTTTTGTGGGCCGCGCGACTGGCCGAGCCTGTCTGACGCCAGCCAACCACCAGTCGACGTCGCGGTCTTGTTTGGCGGATCGATCGTCGCTGGCGGAGCTGTCTTTGCCGAAGCCATCAAGCACCAATGCGCTAAGCGTTATGTTATTGTTGGCGGCTTTGGCCACACCACGCAAGCTTTGTTTGCCCAGATGCAGGCGTTGTATCCCAGCGTTCCTGCCGCCGCAACCGAAGCTGACTTATTTGCCAACTTCTTACAAGCCCAATACGGTTTGCAAGTTGATTGGTGTGAACGCAAGTCAACTAATTGCGGCAATAATATCACCAATTTGCTGGCTTTATTGGGCGCGCACCACTATCAGCCTCGATCGTTTCTGCTCGTGCAAGATGCCACCATGCAGCGGCGCATGGCTGCGACGTTACAGAAGTTCGCGCCTGAAGCGTCGATCGTCAACTATGCTGCGTATCAAGTGCGCGTAGCGGAAAACTTGACTTTCATCGACCCGCCTTTGGGGATGTGGCCGCTGCGGCAATATGTGGCCTTGCTTTGTGGTGAAATTGCCCGACTGCGTGATTCACCCAGCGGCTATGGGCCGCTGGGCAAGGGTTTCATTGCGCATGTGACCATTCCGCAAGCCGTTTGTGCCGCTTACCAAACCGTACTCGCCGCGTTTCCTGATGCCAATCGCGCGGCTGACCCTGCTTTTGCCAGTCGGTGATAACTATTGCCCACTGACAGCGGTTGAAGTGAGTGCGGTTTTAGCCGAACACAAAGCGCCTCTTCCCGATGCTTCAGGAAGAGGCGCTATTTTATGTCTCGGCTTGCAACGGCGTTATATCCGCTGGACACCTCGATGAATCCACACATGCACAATGAGCAAGCAAGCTTAGTCCAGACCCACAATCCACTAGTATCATTGCCCGTTTTGCCGAGTGCTTTGGAGCGTAATCCGCACAAGAAATTCAATAACTGTCACTTACCTGGTGGAAAGTCGCCATTAGCGCGATTCTATCTAACCAGAAAGTCGGACTTTTTTGTGGATTCTTGGTACCAAGCTGGTTCAGAAAACTAGATTGACGACAAGTCCCCAGTAGTGTGGCGGCGCATTCTACCGGTATTAAACTGGTAGTCTCTTCCAGGTTCATCAATCAGCTCCTGATGCTTTCACCGCCATGTAATCACAAGTGTCCCAAATTCGCTATCCAGAGATATACTTGCACATTTTATGGAATTTGCGGCGATACTCCCATTAGGTTCAATTATAGGCACCCGTTGGCCGACTGCACCGCTAATCCCGGCATTAAAATCAACACCACTATACTTTAACAGCGCAAAGCGCACCACTTCATAGTGTTGATTGGACATAACCAAAGACTCAGCCAACAAACTGATTTAAGTATCTGCAAAACAAAAGACCAGACCGAATATCGGCTTGGTCTTTTGTTTTGGCAAAAGCTCTAATCAACTGACTTCAACGCTTCTAGCATATCCACACTTTGAATCTTCCGGTTCATCATGAACATCACCATCAACGAGAAGACAATGGTCAACACGACTGAAATCAAGATGTTGATCCACGTCAGCCCTGGCGCCACCATCGCTGTGGCTGGCGGCAGTAGATCCATGATGTAGGCGTGGAACAGATAGCCAACACCAATGCCGACCACGATCCCAGCACCGGTCAAAATGTTGGTTTCGCGATAAATGTACATGAGCACTTCTCGCGGATAGAAACCAAGCACTTTCAGGGTAGAGAGTTCCCGCATCCGCTCGGACACGTTGATGTTTGTCAGCGTGTAAAGCACGACCAGCGACAATAGCGATGCGCTGACCACCAGCACGAGGATCAGGTTGCTCAGATTGCCCAGAATGTTGGTAATGGTCTTCTTGGTTTCTCTGGACTGCACAATCTCAACTGCCGCTTCGTGGTGGTTGAACTTTGACGCAAAGGCGTTCACTGACTTGCTTGTGTTGTGCTTCAAGGTGACGAGGTAGGCATTTGGCGTCGCCGCTTTGTCGTAGACTTTCTGGTAATATGTCTGGTTCATGTAAACGTAGTGCCCGGCATACATGGTGGTAATCGCTGCGATCTTGACCTTGTGCGCGGTGCCATCAGTGTCTTTAAGACTGATCGTATCGCCGACGCTCGCCCCTTGCAACTTCGCGAGCTTCTGGGACACCACTGCGCCATTATCGGTCAGTGAAAGCTTCTTACCAGTCTTATAGTCACGCAGCTTGATGTAATGATCTAGCTGGCTATCAGACTTCGGTACCATCAAAGCAATACTTTCTCGCGTATCAGAATCGCTTGCAGTCGCGTATACATTGGCAAAATATGCCGCAGTGTTGCGCTTGACCTGGCTTGAATCCGTCACCGCTGCTTGCGCCTTGTGAACGTCACTGGTGCCGGCGTTGGGATTATACACGGTCACGAGATCGTACTGACTGATGTTGCCAAACTGCCGGTCAACAATGGTATTCAATGAATCTCGAATCCCAAAGCCGGTGATCATCAGCGCAGTGGCCCCGGCGACCCCGATGATCGTCATGAACATGCGGCCCTTATATCGGAACAGGTTGCGGGCAGTCACTTTGTAGGAAAAACTCATCTTCCGCCACAACGGCTTAATCCGCTCCAAAAGGATTCGCGAACCATTTGCCGGCGGCTTCGGCAGCATCAGTTCGGCCGGAATGATCTTCAAAGAAGACCGCGCCGCCAGCCATGATGCCAGCACTGTTGACGCCAAGGCTAATACCAGGCTCACCGCGACATAACCGAGATGTGGTGCCAGCAGCAGCGTTGAAAAGTTGAAGTTAGCCGTGTATGCGTTGAAGATGATACGCGGCAGGACGACCAACCCAAGGACACTGCCAAGCACTGTCCCCGTGACCGCCGTAGTCACGCTGTAAACCAAGAACTCACGCATCACTTCGCCGGTACTGTAGCCAAGGGCACGCATGGTCCCCATCTCGATACGCTTTTCTTCGACCATGCGCTGCATCGTCGTGAAGCTGACCAGAATCGCGATCAGGAAGAAGAATGCTGGGAAGGAGCGGCCCAAGACGTCGATCCGTTGGGCGTCTTCGCCGTAGTTATTGTAGCCGTCGTTATAATCGTTACGGCTTTCAACAGTAAAGGTCACGTCACCCAGCTGCTTGCGCGTTGTCTTGGCCTCTGCCAGATCAGACTTCGCCGTTGCCAGCGCTGTCTGCTTAGACTTCAACGCAGCGGCCTGTTGATCGAGTGCTTGTTGTTTAGCATCGATTTGGGCAACAGCCGTGGCATTGTTCGCCGTCTTGGCTGCGGCGAGCTGCGTTGACAGCTGCTGCTGCGCTGCAGTCAGCTGTGTGCTGGCAGTCTCGATTGCTGCTTCATTCGTCTGGATCTGACTTTCTCCAGAACTGATCTTGTCATTCAGCTCTGTGCGCAGGTCCGCCACGCGCGTCTTGTTGCGTGCATTCAGCTTCTTTTGCAGCTTGTCCGTCAGCGTCTTGGCGTGGTGCTCGTAGCTGGTTGAGTAGGCCTGGCCTATAGGATTAGTAAAGGCTAACCGGGCGACGTTCGGTTTACTGCTGGAAAACGCCGACTTGGTCACGTAACCAAATCCGTACAGTGTTCCGCTGCCGAGACTAGTAGAACCGAGGCTGTCCTTCTTCAGGAATTCGGTGGAAGTGGCAAAGCCGACGATCTTATAGGTCTGCTTCTTTAAACCGGTTGTGCTACCAGTCTTGCCGGAAGCAAAAGTGACGTGCTGCCCGAGCTGATACTTGCCAGACAGCTTATCGCTTAAGACGATTTCATCAGCGGCTTTGGCTTTGCGGCCTTTCGTGATTGTGAGCTTCGACAGCGTTACTGGGTTGCTTTGAATCCTCATCGCGTGCTGACTGCCTTTGATCACAACATCGGTCGTATGCCCAAACTCTGCGGTCTTGATACCGGACAACTGACGCACCGTCTGCCGGTCATTAGCATCTAAAGCCACGGCCGACGTCACTTTCGCATCGGCAAGGTGCTCTGCAGTATAGGACTTCTGCGCGGTGCGGCGCATGTTCGGGCCGGTGACATTCAGCCCGATTAGCACGAACACGCCAAGCATTAACAGTGCGGAAACCGAAATGAACCGGGCAATGGAAAGCTTGAACTCACGCGCGATATTCTTATTTAGCATCTTCATCGCGCTCGCCTACCATTCAATCTCGGCCACAGGCGTCGGCTTATCGTTGCGCTCGTCTGCCTTGACCTGGCCGTCTGCGATTTCAATGACGTGATCTGCCATCGGCCGGATCATTGAATTATGGGTCACGATGATCACATTCTTGCCGGATTCGCGGGCAAAATCTTGGAACAGCTGCAGGATCTTCTTGCCCGTCTTGTAATCCAAGGCACCAGTTGGTTCGTCCGCCAACAACAGGTCGGGGTTCTTGGCCATAGCGCGGGCAATGGCCACCCGCTGCTGTTCACCACCGGAAAGCTGCGCTGGGAAATTCTCGATGCGATCTTTCAGCCCCACCTGCGTCAAGGCCTGAACCGCATCGACGGCGTCCGGCGCGATCTCTGAGGCAAGCTCGACGTTTTCAACGGTGGTCAGGTTCTGAACCAAGTTGTAAAACTGGAATACAAACCCGACTTGCTTGCGCCGATAGGTATTGAGCCCACGCTTGTCTAACTCGCCCAGCTCCACACCATTAACGTTCACAGAACCAGAAGTCAGATGATCCATGCCACCAAGCACGTTAAGCAGGGTCGATTTGCCGGCCCCCGATGCGCCTAGGATAATCGTCAGCTCACCAGGTTCGATTTCAAAGCTGATGTCCTTGTTTGCCGTCACCGCATGACTGCCTGTGCCGTATGTCTTGGTCTCATTCTTGACCGAAATAAAACTCGTCATTGCATGTCTCCTCCAATTGGTAAATAATGAACACGGTGTTTATCAAACTATGTGATTATTAAACCATCTCAACCATAAATTTCTATGGCCAAATATTAAAAAAGTGTTCATAAAATCTCTGGAGGTCTTCATGACAACCCATCAAGAACGCAACGCCCAGACTGAGGCGGCCATCATCGACGCCTTGGTCAAAGTGGGCCGCGAAAAATCACTCAGCCAAATCACCGTCACCGATCTCATCAAAGCAACCGGCATCAGCCGCGGCACTTTCTACCTGCACTACCTGGACAAAGATGACCTGATCGAACAGCTCAAAAGTCAATTTATGACCAAGCTGAAAGAAACACTCGACCAAGAAATGGCAGATACCATGAACCTGCAGGAACTGGCGACCGGTAAACCTTACCCGGTGATCGTCGATATCCTTTCTTTGGTCGCAAAAAATAGGCCCTTGCTTACTTTCCTGCTTGGGCCTAACGGTGATGCAGCATTTTATAGAACCGTCGTCAACGAACTGCAAACCGCCATCTTGCACGAACTGCGCGTGGTTAAAGGGTCGGCCTCTTTCTGCCGAGAAATTCCGCCAGCCTATGCCATCAACCTGGTCACCAATACGATTGTGAGCACCATCATGGTCTGGCTGACTAATGACGATAATCTGACCAGCGACGAACTGGCTCATGTCATCATGCGCGAGCTCTATCTTTCCCCTTACCAAATACTGGAAATAGATTCGTGACTGAACCACTCACAATAGAAGGCAGCTCATGAAAATCGTGATCGATATCGAAACCACCGGTGCGGTGCTGGTGGCACTTCTCTATGGCCAGGTCTTGTTATCCTAAAAACGTCTCTGCAAGCGTCTGACCTAGTTAGCTTTACCAATATTCAGCCAGCTGAAACCCCTTCTCAGACCGGCCGCTTGCCAATCCTGACAAGCGTATCAGCCGCCGCAAGGACCGCCTGCTCAGCGCTGTATTGTGGCTGCCAGTCCAAAACAGTCTTCGCCTTCTGGTTAGAAACATCATGAGAAATGGTGCGCATCAAGTTGCCTTCGCGGGCTACCTGGTTGAAGTGTGCAGCGAGACGCATCAGCCAGCTTGACAGCTTGCGAGTCGGAATTCTGCCAGCTAACGCAGGCCGCTCGTGCCGGATTAACGCCGCCATCTCAGGCATTGACAACCGCTGGTCGGCCACTGCTAAGAACCGCTGTCCTGCCGCTTCAGGAGTCTGTGCCGCCAAAATATGCATCGCGGCCACGTCGCGCGCGTCAACCACACTGACAGTGATATCGGGAATACGTTTAAGGGAACCGTCAAGCAGATTTCTGACGATACCAAAGCTGCCGGAAACATGGTCGCCCAACGCGGTACCTAGCATGGCACCAGCGTTAATCGTGGTGAACTCAAGCTTGCTGCCGGAATCCTTGAGGTAAGCCCAGGCACGCTGTTCCGCAATCAACTTTGAACGCTCATACAACGATAAACCGGGCTGATCTGGATCGGTCCAATCTTGCTCAGTGGTCTGCCGCCGCGGATCAAGATTGGAAAAGCCCACCGCGCCAAAATTCGCGGTCATCACGACTCTGCGCACACCAGCTTTCTCTGCGGCCTTGAGAATCCGCAACGTGCCTTGTGTCGCAACTTCGGCAACCTCATCGCTGGCACTCTTGCCGTTGACAAAAACCGGAGCGGCAACAGAAAAAACAGTGTCAATGCCGGCCATGGCAGCTGGCCAACCCGCGTCATGGGTCAGATCAGCCGCGGCGAAGGTCAGCTGGTCGAGATTCGCGGCACCCGCGTTCTTTAAGGACGTCATGACTTGCCCCTGTTTGTCTAAGCTGCGCAAACTTGTACGCACTGGTACATTTTGAGCAAGTAGCTGCGCGATCAAGTGTAAGGCCAGGAAGCCGTTACCTCCTGTGACTAATACTGCTTTGGTCATTAATTTTACCTTCTTCTCTTGTTTTAAGTGATGCTTTAACTTATGCTCAAAGCGTAAACCCTAGAGCCTACTCTAGGGCAAGCGAACGGAGGAAATATATTGACCTATACCATCAAAGAAGTCGCAGAAAAGACCGGCCTTAGTATCTACACCCTGCGTTTTTATGATAAGTCAGGCTTGTTGCCGTTTGTTGCTCGCAACACTTCAGGCTATCGCGAATTTACCGATGGTGACCTGCAGCTGCTGCACACAATCTGCTGTCTAAAGAATACCGATATGAAGATCGCTGATATCCGGACCTACATTACCTACGTCATGCAAGGCCCCGACACAGTTAAGCAGCGTCAAGCACTCCTTGCCAAGCACCGCGAAAAAGTCGTCGCGAAGCAAGCGCAACTGGCACAAAATCTGCAGGAGATCGACTATAAACTGAACATGTACAGCTCACCTGACGCAATCGCTCAGGTTAAAGATGAACTGCGACTGGCAAAAGCCGATAAGCAGCAAGCCGGTTTGTCTAATCCGTATCCGATATCTCAGTAAACATACGGCAGACAACCTAGCTCGCACCTTCATTCGAGAATGTTATCTCTTTCTTTCCGAAGCCCTGGTAATCAGCGGGCTAGCCGGCTTACTCGGTCTCGGCATTGCTTTAGGCGTTTCGCTAGGTGTTAACAGCGCCATTGCCAGTGCGATTCACTACGCGATTCTCCAGCCTTCCTGGGATTACAGTGTCGGCATCGTCATTGTGTCCGTGGTCATCGGGATCGTAGCGGCATTGGCCCCTGCCCGGCAAGCCGCAAAGCTCGACCCAATCAAAGCGCTGGCAACCGAATAACTCAAACCGCCGAAACTGTTTCGTTGACCGTGCAACATTATTTTGTATGAATGGTTGCTGCTGAAATTCTGCTCCTGCCATTCACCAACGCTTAAATGACAAAAATTCCCGGTGTTAGCAGCTGCTAACACCGGGAATTTTGTTCTTCGATAAATCTCACCAACTGCTTCAGTGTGCAGACCGCACTGCCTTGTGCTTCACACAATCAATCGCATCCATGGCTAAACTGACAGCACAAAAACAAAAAAAGACCTCAGCACAGCAGGTCTTCCTAATAATAAAACGATGCTTGCCACCGTTGACGTGGTGTCTCTCCAATGGAGGCTAGCTTTTGTTGGCACTGGCCATCGGGGCGAATTGGGGACTAATTCAGATATTTCTAAATCCTCAACGTTACAAACGCCGGTACATCAACGCTTCTGAGGCCTACTTTCCAGAGCGGCTTGCCCAATATTGGAAGTAACCTTGTTTTCATTAGCTTTTGTTTGATAGCTAAATCACGTTAAATCAACGTTTTATAAAGTTGTTCATGCGTTAAAAAGTACTTGTTAGGAGGCTACCGGGGGCTTATCGGGGGCTACATGCGTACCGAATCCGCCTCGCGGATAGATAACAATTCAACCACAAACCATCTTAAAAATGTGATCCACTCAACCTACCAGTGAACCCGCTGGCCGGCTTTTTCTACCGTCAAATATAGTCCTTGTCGCTCCGCTCTTGGCCGTACGGCAAGACACAGAAACGTCTCGCCACAACTAAGAAGGAGCGTGTTCTCATGACAGATCAACAATTCAAACAGGACGTCTTCAACAATTATCGGGTTGCCATGAACATCTCACTGGAGATACTCGGCTACGATTGGGTTTCATACCCTTGGGAGATCGTCACACAACTTCATACCGACTGGGAAACGACCAAGAGTGCGTCACGCAAGCATCAGTTGGAAATCGCCATATCGGCTATGCGCGCGTGGCGTGAGTGGCTCCGAGAACTGGGCAACACCGCGATCCCGGACTACCCTGCTGACGAGGACGTCTGGTACGTCGATTAACTCAAACAGCCCTTCATCTGAAAATGATGGAGGGTTCCTTTTTTGGTGTAAATAGCTACCTACTGCACGCGGTACCTATCTCCCCGTGGTTACCGCAAGCACCTACCATGGGGCGCAGATCGCCAAATGTTTGCATTCAATTCTCTAAAATGTATTACGCTACTAGGCTTAAATCATCTTAAATCACCATTTGTCACGGATCACAAGTGCTCAGACCCCCAAGGGCGATGCTTGCTCTGCAAGCGGGGGCGGCTACGCCGCGAGATACTGATGTGTAGGATTCACACAAGTCAGTATTCCGTAGGAGGAATTCATCATGACAATCGACGAACTGGGTATTGAACTACACCGTAATGACGCTGGAAATTTTGATCTCGATTACGACATTTTGGACGAACCCGACATTTATGTCTCGATCGCCCGCTAACACACAGATTCCATAGGAGGAACCCCATCATGACTAAATCATACAAAGAAATGAACGCCATCGAAAAGACGGCCTACATCGCACAGCTTGACGCCAATCGCGAAAAATCCGGCCTCAAAAACGGGCTCTTCACTGTTGTCCGGCAATACAATCTCACCGACAACGCTGACGGGTCGCGTTCAGCACGTTTCCGCGTTGTGACGTACGTAGATCACAGACCCATCTACCTCAACGCAAGCGCGTATATCCGCAAGAATCACCCCGCCCAAGAAGCCTACTACGAACAACTCGTTCAAGGCTCGCGTTGGAGCATTGACTACAAAGAATCCGACAAAGACGGGTACATCGATATTCGTCGCGCTTTTGCACGTCCACGTAAAGCCGAATCCGTCGCTTAAAACCCCACAAAACCATCAAGGATAATACGCCCTTGATGGTTTTTTCTTCTATATAAGGAGGTATATCTATGCTTAAACTTTTACCCGCATCAATCGATCAGTACGATACCATCGAGGTCAGCACGTACGAATATTTCGGCGGTATCGCCATTGCGTTGCGCTGCTCAACCAACCCAGAGTTGCTTCTACCCGTCAGTCAGTACGTCTTGGCTTTTCCAGAAGAAACGATGCTCGCAGTCGATCCCCTGGTGCCAGCGAACATCGTAGCCGAACTGACGAAACTTGGCGCAATCAAGGAATCCGCGTTTGGATCCGTTCGTTCTGCGTCCGGGATGACCACATACAACGTTGTTGAGGCTAACTTAGATCTCATCACGCGCTGGAACGACTGCAAATCTCTTGTATAACGCGAAACCCACCAGGTCAAAATTGACTTGGTGGGTTTCTTTTTCGTCATATAAAACTAAATATGCGAGGAACAATGTAAGCCAGACATTGCCATTCTGATCAGATTACAAGCCAAGAATTTGTTTCTTCTTAGCATCAAAGTCGTCTTGGTTGATAATTCCTTCATCTAATAGCGCTTTAAGATCACGAAGCTGATCTGCTGTACTCTGTTCGGCTGGCGCATCTGTTGATGACGCTGTTGGTCCAGAAACTTCAGACGCCTGATTGTCAGCGATAATGGTGTCGAAAAATGCGGCAATCTCCGTTGCTGACTTTCTTGAAGCATTTAAAATCATTCCGGGTTTGGTTTTAGAACCGATTAAGGTGATTTTATACAACGGCTTCTCATGATTTTTCAAGGTGACATCAATATGCAAGTCGGTTACAAAGCTCTTGGACTTAGTCTTTGACTTTTTGGTCAACACTCCGACCAGTGCGCCTACTGGCCCAAAAACAAGCCCGCCCCCGATTGCTCGACCTACGCCGTTATCAGTGGTTTTTGAAATTGTGTCGCCGTCTTCAACAACTTTGTAGCTCAACAGATCATCATAAGCAAAACTAATGTTTGGCTTCATAGCAAAAGTCCCAGACGCAATGCGCGCAATCTTGGCATTAGTATCCGCTGAAAGGTACGGAGCAACCTCATAGTTCTTGCTGAACTCTTGCGTTGGCTCAATGCTGCTGGATTGGCCCGCGCCTTTCATGTAATCCTGGCCATTTGCCCCTGTTGCCTGTATCTCGGCAATCTGTGCGTTCGTAATTTTGCCACCATAACGGCCCGCGTCTAAGAAGCCGGTAAATCCCAATTCTTTCCAATGCTTTGAGCAGATCCAATCGCCTTCTGCAGTGACGACATGCCCAGTGTTGCTCTTAAAGGGATGAATCTCCTCCCCGCCAACTAAACAAATATGCAATTTTGCCATGTTCAAGTTCCTCCAAAATTGTCCCCCAGCTTTTAACGTCAGTCATGGTTGGACGTACAGTTATATCTCTGAACAGCCATAGGCGTGCACCAGATTGCCATGTATCCGGAAGGCATCCATAGTCTTTCGCGCAAAACAAAATCACACTTTTATCATACAACATTTTTACCGGTCTTAGATTGTTTTTCAGCTTCAATCTGTTTTTTGATATTGTAGATCGTCCCACGGGACAGTTTTGTCGCCCGTTCCGTCTCCGTATAAGTATGCCCTTGCATTAAGTAATCGTACGCCATCCGATACTGTGGCGTGATAATCCGCCTAGGTCTGTCCTCGCGGTAATTCGGGTCATGTTCCTTGGCATAGGCCTTACCACTTTGAGTGCGCTCAACAATCAAATCACGCTCAAACTCCGAAAAGCTCAAAAGCATGGTTCGCATCATTTTGGCAACAGGCGTAAGTGAACCATCCGAATTCGTCTCAAACGTTCCAAGATTTAATATACGTAGCGTTACTTTTTTGGCTTGCAGGTCATCAAGCACACCCAGCGCACCTTTAACGTTACGGGCAATACGATCAAGTTTTGTCACCAACAACGTGTCTCCAGGTTGGATTGCTTTTAATAATTTATCAAACCCGGGCCTGTCCATCTTGGTTCCAGTGAACTTTTCTGAGAAGATTTCGGTCGCCCCCTCCCGTTTGAGCTGTTCAATTTGATCACCCAAATCCTGGCCTCGCGTTGACACTCGTGCATATCCAAATACAGTCATTTTAACCACATACTTTCTTGAATAAATATCTTGAACGTTCACCAATCCACTTAGCGGGCCCAGACGAGCTGCTCCATTTGGTACAGACTAGTTTCAAGTTTCGTGAACGTGTACCCTTAATAATACTCAGCGATAGCGTCCATATAGCGATTTTCGCAAATTGCAAGAACAAGTTAGCCACCCCATGGCACGACACCGTGAGATGAACTGTTATCTTTGATGAGTTGAGTTAGCTGGCTACGACTACCTTGGCAGCTCGTCGCTGAGCTCGGGCGCGCTCAGCGATGAAGACTTCCTCGGTCGTGCGATATTTGAGTTGGCGACGAGGGAGGCGGTTGAGCCGATCTTGAGTTTCGGCGACAGCTTGTGGGCTGACAGCGTCTAGGGATTCACCTTTGGGAAAGTCTCGCCGAACCATCTTATTGTGGACCTCGTTGGT